>JAMPXY010000055.1 GCA_023700945.1 Alphaproteobacteria bacterium
AATCAGGCTATGGTAGCCGCTGTCATGCTCAACAATCACTAATTGTCCATAACTACGAAATGTTCCCGCATACTTAACCACCCCCTCAAGGGGCGTTACGACAATTGATCCTGCAGCAGAGGCAATCCTCATGCCCTCAAGCTCAGCGCCCATCTCATCCTGATCACCAAACCCCGACAATTTTTTGCCGCTGACCGGCCAAACAGCTTGGCGGGCAAACCTGCCGCCCTTCTTGCGCTTTGAAGATGTCTGAAGCTTTTGCGTTCTGAGGCCCTCTGCCGCACGACCTATTTGTTTTTGACTATCGTCTTGCAGCTTTTTCATCAATTCAGTCAATGAAGCAGCCTCGGTAGCCAGTTGCTCGGCGCGGGTGGCGCTGGTTTTATAAGCTTTATGAGCCGTCTTGAATGCCTGTTCCCGTTCAGCGACTAATTTGTCAAGTTCCTCCTTCTGTTTAGCCAACTGACTGCTGGTAGCAGCCGATTCTTTCTGATCAATATCCAACTGTGTCTTGATCAAGCGCAAACTTTCAAGATCGCGCCCCAGCAAGTCGGCACGGTGCTGCAGGGCAGGCAAAACACCGCGCAGGAGCAGGGCCGTCTGGGCTGTTTCCAAGGGGGCCCCCGGCCTGATGATCATCAATTCTGGTGGTACCCGGCGCAAGCGTTCCAAAGCCAGCACTGTACGCGCCATCGCCCCGTGATCTTTTTCCATTCGTTGACTTAACTCTGCGCCTTCTGTTTCCAGTGTCGCAATACGGCTAGCCAGAGCCTTCAGCCGTGTCTCATTTTTGCGAATATTGGCCGTGAGCTCAGCAAGTTCTGAACGGGCTGATTTAACCTGTTTTTCAGCTTCGCGTTGCTCGCGGGCAAGATCGTCCTTTTTCTGCTCCTCAGTAGCCAGCAGTTGTCTGATATCCTCTAAAGACTTTTGCTTATCCTTAATCTCCGTGGCCGCCCGTACCTGAGGCACAGGGGTCAGCCAGCATAAGGTCAGCAGAGCCATCACACAGATAGCAAGACGCATGGTCAATCCCGGTGGTAGGGGTGCCCGGCGATGATTTGCTGGGCACGATAAAGTTGTTCAAGCAGCATAACCCGAACCATCATGTGTGGCCATGTCTGCGGGCCAAATGCCAACAGAAAACGTGCACGCTGGCGGATATCATCACTCAAACCGTCAGCTCCCCCAATCACAAACTGGATGTCAGTGGTCCCTTGTTCGGAAAAACCGGAGAGGCGGGTGGAAAAATCGCGACTCCCCAGAACCTTGCCACGCTCATCCATAGCCACCAGAACACTGCCCGGCCTGATTTTTTCCAGCAAGCGGGACTGCTCTTCATTGGCATTACGGCCCTCAATTTCGGTGATAGTCACAGGCCAGACCATGCGCTTGAGGTATTCATCCCTCAGGTCAGCAAAAGGGCCCTTTTTCAGGCGTCCGGCAGCAAGAATTTCGATACGTAACAAGGTATAACCATCCTAATGATGGGTTATACAGCAAAGAGAGGAATCACCACAGGGGCTTAATGCAGCTTGGCCTGCGGGCTAGGGCTGTTCCGCCACATTTTTTCGATATTGTAGTACTCACGTACTTCCGGGCGGAATATGTGTACCACCACATCGCCTGCATCAACCACAACCCAGTTGCAGTCTGCCAGGCCTTCGGCCCGCACATCACCATAACCCCGTGCCTTGAGACGTTCCTGGATTTTTTCGGCGAGCGCTCCCACATGCCGCGTCGAGGTGCCGGAAGCTACAATCATATAGTCGGCAATATCTGTCTGACCTTTCAGGTCTATAGTCTCAATCTGTTCGGCTTTGTCGGCGTCCAGAGATTGTTCAATCAAAGATTTTAATGTTTCAGGACTTCTGTCCGCTTGCGTTCCAACGATGTTTAAAATGGCCGTGGCCTCCTCTTTTTGTGAGCAACGTTAAATACCATAATAAAAAGCGCCGCGATGTTCAAGCATCGTGGCGCTTCCGTCTGAGGACAGCGATACTGCAACCATTCCGGACATCAAGGCAGGCAGCCTGAATATCAAGGTCTGGCACCTCCTTTGCTGTCACAAAAACAGTATGAACTATCTCTCATACCTTGATTTTACTCCCGATCACGGCACCAGCGCAATCATGCAGTGCAAAAGGTGGCGGATTCAGCGTGAGAAAACTATACTAAATATTTGTTTTATAATGATTTTCTTATTTCACTAGAAGAGACATCCTCAAGCTTGTTACCCCTCAGCCAAAAGCATGTAGACGGGCTTAGATCGACATACTCGGCCCGACTCAGGTGGTGGTGGTGATAATGCCGGCTTTGGCGCAAGGGGCAGTTTTGCACCATCTGTATGGCCGGTGGTCGACCCAAAATAGCCAGTGGCAGCAGATGCGGGATTTCACGCCAGCGATACCAGTGATGAAACCTTAAGGCATTATCCATCCCCAGCAGAAAGACAAAGTGGGTTCGGGCAAAGCAACGGTTCAGCGCCTGCAGAGTGTCATAACTGCGCGTTGTACCCAATTCAACCTCGATATCCATAGCCAGCATTTTGGGCTGTTGGGCGATTACATTTTGGGTCTGTTGCAGCCGTACTGGCAGAGAGTTGTATTGCCCGGCTTCTTTTAGCGGGTTTTGTGGTGTTACCAGCCACCAGACAGCATCAAGATGCAAATTTCGCAAAGCCACCTGACAAATATGTAGATGACCCTGATGCGGGGGATTAAAGGAGCCGCCAAACAAACCCACCCGGCGCTCATGCCAGCGATGTGATTGCAAGAGATGAAGGGGGGTCTTTAACAAAACAAATAGCCTCTCAAGAGGAGAGGCTATCATACAGGATACTCGCTATAAACGCCTGTTATTAAAAACTATCGCAACTGCGCAGAAATAGCCTTGATGGACTGCTCAACCAAACGATCATTGGTCGCTTGGTCCATTTGCTTGGCAATAATTTCGGCGGTGGCTTTGATCGAAAGCTCGGCAGCGTAGGTTTTGATTTCCTGTACGGCTTTTTCTTCCATACGTTTCAGGCGATCTTGCAACTGTGTTTCTTTGCGGGACACCATCTCATCGAGATCGGCTTCGGCCTGTTTCTGGATTTCAGCAGCATGTTTCTGCGCTGTAGAAATAATGGCCTCAGCTTCGCGGGCGGCATCACGCTGTTTACGCTGATACTGCGCCAACAATTCTTGTGCCTCAATACGGAGAGACTCAGCAGTCTCAATTTCTTTGCGGATTTCTTCAATCCGGCGGTCCAGCTTGCCAAGCAGCGCGCCCCGACCCAGCTTCAGGAATCCTATGGCAAAAATGGCAAACGAGATTAAAACCCAGTTGGTGGCTTCGTTGAAAAATTCCATGACTATGCAGCCTCCCGCTTGCTGATCAACTGCACAACATTTTGAGCCTGAGCCAGATCGGCAGGAGCACCCATAATTTTAGCCGCCGCTTCGCTCGCCGCCTCGGCAGCGATGGAGCCCATTTGTTCCATGGCCTCATTTTTAGCTGATTGCAGCCTTACTTCCAGGGTATGCATATCCTTTTCAGCTTTCTCACGTAACTGCTGAAGCTGCGATTCCGCCTTAGCCTTCATTGAGGCATGAACACCATTCACCAAATTCTTGGCTTCAACACGGGACGTATTGAGGTGGCTTTCATATGACTCCTGTACGCTGTCAGCTTCGCTCCGAAGGCGCTCGGCAGTTTCAAGATCGCCATCAATGTGGCTGCGACGGTTCTCGAGAATGCCGGAAATGTCCGGCAGGATGCGACTTGAGAAGATCACATACATCACAATAAAAGTAACGGTGAGCCAGAAGATCTGGGTCGGAAAATATTCAGGGTTGAATTGTGGCAAGCCAGCGCCACCTTCGACAGGTTCAGCACCATGATGAGGATCGGCAGCAAACACCGACTGCACGCCTAATGCCAACGCACAGAACGTCAAGCCAGTCAGTTTTTTAAGACGATCCATCATCATGCAACCTTTATCTGATCCCAATGCGGATTAACCGAACAGGATCACGAGAGAGATAACCAGTGCGAAAATCGCCAGAGCTTCGGTCAGAGCGAAGGTCAGGAAGAACTTTTTGTCCAGAAGTTCAAGCGCGCCCGGGTTACGGCCAACAGCCTCGTTATAAGAGGAGAAGATCAGGCCCAGACCAATACCCACGCCGATAATCGGCATCAGGGCGATAGCGGCGGCGATCAGTTTTGCGGCTTCGAGTTCCATTTGTTTTCTTTCCTTTTACTAGTGGGCAAGTGGTTAGTGGTGAAGTTCAACCGTGTCTTTCAAGTAGATACATGAAAGGACGGTAAAAACATAAGCGTGGAGCAGGGCGATCAGGAATTCAAACCCAATCAGGATTACGTTGAAGAACATA
Organism: Alphaproteobacteria bacterium; assembly: GCA_023700945.1. GTDB lineage: Bacteria > Pseudomonadota > Alphaproteobacteria > Micavibrionales > Micavibrionaceae > Micavibrio_C. The sequence continues at coordinate 4,380 of JAMPXY010000055.1, forward strand.
GGAACCAGACCGGCAAAAAATCCGGCAGCCCCCAATCCCAGCATACTGACGCTGAACCCGGCGAAAACTTTCAGCATCAGGTGTCCTGCCATCATGTTGGCGAACAAACGAACGGAAAGTGTCACCGGCCGCGCCAGAAACGATACCAGCTCAATCGGAATAATCAGCGGGAACAACCAGACCGGCACACCGGGCGGCACAAGAAAGCTAAAGAAAGACAATCCATGCTTGATCACGCCGATCACCAGAACAGTAAAGAAAATCAGCATCGCTAACGCCAGCGTAACAATAATGTGGCTGGTATAAGTGAAGGAGTAGGGGATCATCCCTAGCAGGTTGCCCATCAGGACAACCATAAACAAGGTAAAAATCAGGGGAAAATACTGACGACCTGCAGATCCGATATTCTCTCGGATCATATTGGCGACAAACTCGTACAACATTTCCGACATCACCTGCAGACGGCCCGGAACCAGAGCCTTGCGACGGGTCGCCATTGACAGGGTCAAAGTTGAAAGAACGATGCCAATCAGCATCCATAAGGACGAGTTGGTAAACGCAATATCCACACCTGCCACCTCAAGAGGGATCAGGGGGATAATTTCAAACTGGTGAATGGGGTCTGCCACGCTTTGAAATTCCTTGCTTCCGGTACTCGTCCGATTTTGGGCCGTCTATTTTTCCGGCGCCTTTTTAGCGTCTTTTTCTGCTTTTTGCAAGGAGGCATAACCCACGGAAGAGCCAATATTTTGTGTTATTCTATAGATATTGAAAAATCCGGCAAAAACACCCGCCAAAAGGAAGATAATCAGGAAGATCGGCTTGGTCCCCAGCCAGTTATCCAGACCATATCCAATCAGCACCCCAGCCCCGATGGTCACGACCAGTTCGGCCCCGGCCCGAATTCCCATATTGGTGTTCTCGGCTTCTTTGAGCTTATCGGTCTGTTGCTGTGCGACCGATGACTTACCCACCTTGAACTGGGCGATTTTGGCTTCAAGATCATCAAGATCGTTAGACATTAAATTCTCCATTATTCAATAAGCTATCTAATTGATCATAATTACAAATTACTTGCAAACCGGCATATATTTGACATATTATTCGTTTTTATATACTGATAGTCTTGCAAAGATAAAGGAAATGCTTATGGCTCATCAGGACAATAACTCTGTGTGCCATGTTTTTGGGAAATCCGTTGCAGGACTCACAATGGCAGAGACTGCATTTCAGGAGCTTGAAGGCCTGAACAGGTTTCTGGGAGGCACCACACCCCAACTCATGATCGATATTGCAAAGGGGGCCCATGATGCCATCGATAATTATATCGACCGCCCTGAAGCCGACAAAGAATGCCTTAAAGCGATGGCCGTTATTCAATTCGGGTCTCCCTTCCTGTTTGATGATATGACCCGCTACAGCAAACTTTACAGCCCACAATTGAGTGACTTGGCTTTTGACTATATGCGCGGCAATCACACACAAGACGTCGTCCAGATTGCAATGGCTTTAGCTGTTTCTATATTGCAAAACCAGCATGCCGCGCTTTCCGGCCCGCAACAACGGGCAGCTATACTTGAAGGTGCAGATATTGAAGAAACACTGGCGACTTTTAAAGCTGATATAGAGACCTTTACAAACGACCCTCAGGCAAGTAGCGCGCCACGCCTGCTTGAACGCTTCACAGAGCTATCCCATCAGATGATTGAGACAATTAAAATGTCTCAAGCGCCCACACCGCAAAGCGGCCCCGCGCCAAGCCCCTGAAGGGTCAAGAAAAAACCCCTCGAAATCGAGAGGTTTTATTTTTAAGCGGCCTCAAGAAAATCCAGTTGCTGGTTCATGTCCACCGACACCAGTTGCGAAACGCCACGCTCTGTCATGGTCACGCCGTACAGGCGGTCCATCCGCGCCATCGTCAGGCGGTGGTGGGTAATGACCAGAAAACGGGTTTCACCCCGCGCGGCAAATTCCTGCAGAACATCGCAGAAACGGTCGACGTTGGCATCATCCAGCGGGGCGTCAACCTCGTCCAGCACACAGATCGGGGCAGGGTTGGTCAGGAACATCGCAAAGATCAATGCCACGGCTGTCAATGTCTGCTCACCGCCCGAAAGCAGGGAGAGAGACTGCAGCGCCTTGCCCGGCGGCTGGGCAAAAATCTCAAGACCGGCTTCCAGCGGATCGTCGGAATCAATCATCTTCAAATGGGCCTGACCGCCTTTAAACAAACGGGTAAACATATCCTTGAAGTGATGATTGACATCATCAAACGCCTTGGTCAGGCGCTCACGCGCTTCTTTGTTGAGCATCTGGATGCCGTTGCGCAGTTCGGCAATCGCCTGCATCAAGTCATCGCGCTCGGTGAAGATAGTAGAAAGTTCCTTTTCCATGTCCTCGGCTTCCTGATCAGCCCTCAGGTTAACAGCGCCAATCAGATCACGGGAACGAACATCCTTCTCACGTTGTGATTTCAATTCTTCAAGGTTCGGCAAGTTTTCAGGGTCTAGCGCAGCCTCGGCAGAGAGTTCTTCCGGCGACATATTGAACTGTTCCTGAATATGGCCTTTGACTTCCTCAAGGTGGGTCTGGCGTTCAGAAATGGTAGCCATGGCATGGGCGCGCGCTTCGCGCACTTCACTTAAGGCAGACTCAGCTTCTTTCAAACCTTTATTCGTATCGTTCAGTTCAGATTCCAGTGTAGCCAGCTTATCCGCTACCACTGATTTTTCAGACTCGATTTCCGAAATAATACTCAAGAGGCCTTCGCTGTCCTTACGAATTTCGGCAGGGCGCTCAATTAACTCGGCAATCTTGGCAGCCAAAAGTTCCTGACGCTCATCCAGCTCACGCAGACGTTCGCGCGCACGGGCACAGCGGTTGGATAGATTAACACGCTCATCAGCAATCGCATGCAAGCGGCCCTTACGGCGATTATTATCCTGACGAATGATTTCAAGATCACTGATGGCTTCCTGCAATTTCGTGCGGGCTATCGTCAGTCTTTCACGGGAGCCCTCGACCTTGTGCTGACGATCTGCCAGCGTGGCATCATCGAATGCTTCCAGTTCCTTGCGATTGGCAGTAACGGCATCTTCGAGATTGCGGATGTCGGTTTCTGCAATGGTCAGCGCCTCCTCCAAACGAGACAATTCTGCCTGCCGCGAGGCCTGGGCCTCTACCGAACGGTTAAGATTGATCCGGCGGTCACGCAGGGTGTATTCAGCCTGACTTTGCTCACTGCGGGCAGACTTTAACTGCTCTTGCGTAGTCGAGAGCACGATTTCAGCTTCGGCGAGAATGATGCGTGCGCTGTCTAGTGCCTGTTCAACATCCGGCAGTCGTTTTTGCAGATCGGCCAACTGATTCTTTTGCTTCAACTGGATGGCATGACGGTCAGCGGCTTCGGCCTTAATTTGCAAGCCGTCCCATCGCCAATAAGCACCATCACGCGAGACCAGCGCCTGACCAACTTTCAATTGGTGCGCGAGCTCACGGCCCTGTTCAATATTTTCAACCACCCCGATCTGGCTTAAGGCCAGCTTCAGGGCCACAGGAGCCTTGACATGCGGCTCCAGCACCGCCACCCCGGCGGGCAGGGCAGGCAGATCACTGATACTGACTGAACTCGTTGCCCAGACAATGGGCGCCCCATCATCGGTTGATGCCATCAAAGTATCGCCGAGCGCGCGCGAGAGGGCGGTTTCAAAACCTTCATCAGCTTGTACATCTTCGAGTACCGCACGGAAACCGTCTTCCGAATACATTTCCAGTACGGATTCCAGTGTCCGAACTTCGGCTTCCACTCGGGACTTTTCAGTTGAACGCAACTGCACCGTTTCACGGGCGTCTTCACGCCGGGTCCGTGCATCATTCAGGGCATTTTCCATTGTTTCAATGGTCGTGCGCAATGTTTCTGTCTGGCTTTCCAGCGTTTCAATCTCGCCACGCAGGGCAACAATAGCTTCGTCCTGACCATTATCAGCTTTTTTGGAATCCAGCGTCTGACGCACGGTTGCAAGACGTGATTTTACCGCATCCATGCGACCTTGATCGGTTGCAATCTGCTGCTCAAGACCTTCGCGTTTAGCCTTGTCCGATGCCACAGCTTGCATCAGTCCGGTAAACTCAGTTTCCAGATGATCGACTTCGACCTGCAATTCACTGCGACGTGTTTCACGCACGGCTATTTCACGTTCCTGATTTTCCTCACCGGCACGCAATGTAGCCTCTTCAGACTCCAACCGCCCCAGCACTTCCGAATTTTCAGTCAGGCTCTCATCTTCATGGTTGCGGTCAGCCGTGGTGCGCTCAAGCTGCTGTTGGGATTCCTGAACCGTGGTTTCGATGCGCAGAGCTTCATCTTCCAGACGCTGCAAAGCCAGCTTTTGCACCTGCAAACGGGCGCCAAACTCAGCGTCCTGCTGGCGCAATTCCGGCAGATCTGCCGATTGCGTATTCTGAGTGCGGGTCAACTGACTGACGGTCAGCATACGTTCAGCGACTTTGCTTTCGATTTCGTCAAACGTACCTTTGATCTCATGCAATCTTTCCGAAGCGCGGCGCCATTCCAGTGTGCCAATCATCACTTCCAGCTGACGGATTTGTGCGCTTAAATTGCGGTAGCGGGCGGCCTGGCGTGCCTGCTTTTTCAATTCTTGCAAACGACCTTCCATGCCGCCAACAATATCATCCAGACGTTTTAAGTTATTGTCAGCCGCACGCAGACGCAGCTCCGCTTCATGACGGCGGGCGTAAAGGCCGGTAATCCCGGCGGCTTCTTCCAGAATCATACGGCGATCAACCGGCTTGGCCTGGATCATGGTCGTAACTTTGCCCTGAGACACAAGGTAAGGCGACCCGGCACCAGACATCAAATCGGCATAGAGTAACTGCACGTCACGCGCACGCACTGTTTTGCTGTTAATTCTATAGTCCGACCCCTTTTCACGCTCGATACGACGAACGACTTCAATTTCCTCGGCCTCATTGAAAGGGCCGGGGGCCGAATGGTCAGAATTGTCGAGGACAACCGTGACTTCGGCAAAATTACGCGCCGGACGCTTTTCCGTACCATTGAAGATCACATCTTCCATGCTGCCAGAGCCCCCGCGCATACGCTTGGACGAGGTTTCACCCATACTCCAGCGCAAGGCCTCCACCAGATTGGATTTGCCGCAACCATTCGGGCCAACAATCCCGGTCAGGCCTTGCCCGATATCCAGTTCGGTCTTTTCAACAAAAGACTTAAATCCATTCAGGCGAAGTTTGGAAAACTGGATCATTCGGCGACCTTCTCTTGTGGCATGGCGGCATCCACTTTTTTCTTAAAATCGGGGAATAACAGCGCCCCTGAAAAAACTTCTCCGTCATTAATAACAAATGAGGGGGTCGACTGTATGTTGTACTTGGTTTGCGCTTCCTGCATTCTGGTGACAATGCTTTGCTTCAAGCTTTCGTCGGCCAGACAGGATTCCAGTTTGTCTTCGGTTGCCCCCAGCAGCTTGGCATTTTGCTTGAGTATCATACGAAAATCCTGATTGAACGCCCATTTGTCCTGTTGCTCGAACAGGAACGAAATAAACTGGTGGTAGCGCTCCTCGGGCATGCACATGGCAATCAGGGCACCATCCATCGCCGAGGCATTCAACGGAAAATTGATAAATTCAAACTGCACCTTACCGGTATCGATCAGTTCTTTTTTAACCTGAGGGAAGGTGTCTTTGTGAAAATGGGCACAATGCGAGCAGCTGAGCGAGGCAAATTCCTTGATCTTAACCGGCGCATCAGGACTACCCAGAATATAGGTTTTTGCTGGAGTTGCCTCGACAACGGCCTCTCCGGCGGCAGGTTCTGCGGTTTGTACCGCTGCGGAGACCTGAGGCTGCGCTGATGAGTCAGAGCTATTAACTGTTTGTGGGCTCTTTATGCCAAACCCGACATAAACACCAACGATAACAATTGTAACCACGGCCAAAAGGCCGACTATACCTTTATGCATTTTAAGTCCTTGCCCCGTCATCTTGTAAATATGACAAAAGGTGAAACTACATCTGTAATGAGCTATATGGTAAAAATCAATAAAAATGGGGCAGAAGTCAACCAAACCCTGCCATCAAGGTTCCCTTATCCACACCTAGAAACGGCTGAAAATTAACCTTTTTCTGTCGGATCAATCACAATTAAATCAACCCGATCTTTAGGCAGACGCTCACTGGCAGCACCCAGAGCCCGAACCTCCATCCGGGAGGCCTCTATCCCCTTGTTCATCAGGTAGGAACGTACGGCCATACCGCGCACCAGAGAGGCCTTGCGAGCGCTGCCCGCCCCGTCCTTGTCCGGGCTGGCGAAGGCCTGAATCTGTAGCTTCCAGCCGGGGTTATTGTTGAGAAGGGGGATCAGGTGCGCCTCAATTTCGTCCGTGGCCACCCCGTCAAGAGCCGTTACGCCTAAATCAAAGGACAAGCTCAGGCGGTTGGGATCACCTTGGGCAGGCTCTTGCGGAATGGCCCCCGGGGAAACAGGCTTAGCCAAAAGCTCACCTTCGGCACCGGAGATGTCTTGCTTTGGCCGATAGACGTTATAAGGGCGCTGCATCGGTTCGGAGGTAATAATATTGCTGCCTTGCTCGCGGACTGCATTATTAGCTGTCTTCGGTAAAGGCCGCCCGTCTTCGCGCGCCGCCACCAGTGACTCAATTGTCGCCACCAAATCGTCCTTATCCTTCTCCACCAAATTCCCCAGCAATGGGTCACTGTGAGCTGGAAGCTTCACAACTTGTTCCTGCAAGGGCTCGGCTTCTACCGCAGGCTTGGCCACCGCCGGCATATTCTTCGCACCCCGTGGCCCCGGGGGTGGGGGCGGTACGGCAAGATCAATCGCCCGTTGTTCGTTCGCCATTTTTTTGTTTTCACGCTCTATCAGAGCGGCAATAATCTCAGGAGAAACCTTCTCAACATCCGGACGTCGCGGGGGCACGGGCGGCTTTTTTTCAGGGCCTGCCCCAGCCACGCCCCCCTCCACGCTTGCCGTCTCCATTACGAGCGGCGGGGAGGAGGGATCAACCATACCTTTGCTTGCCTGACGGATCGGTTTACGGCCGGGCAATACAGGTGGAGCCACACTGACAGAAGATGAGGTGACAACGTTTTTCTCTGCCTCATGTGGTTTTTCGGTAAGATCACGCACAGGCTGGCTCGTACCGGCTGAGGCCGCCGGATCAAAATCCGGCGCGGGGCGCGAGGGCACAACATCTTTTAAATTTCCTGCAATACCGCTGCGTACAGGTACCGGGCGCGAAGTATTGGCTGTTATCGCCGGATCGGATGTTTCTTGCCTGATTTTGGTTGTCACAGGAAATGCAACAGAGGTCGGTGCCGCAACGATTTCAGGAGAAATATCCTTCTTGGGCAGCCTCTGAATAGGCACCTCAGGCGGAGAAGGAGCCGTCTTCACAGGGGACTGCTGCGCCACAGAGGGGCGCACTGGATCGTTGGGCACAGAGGGCGGTTTACTAACCGTTGCTACTGGGGACGCCCGCAACTGTACAGAGGGCTGACTTGAGGGTTGATTGGCGGCGGCGTCAGGCTCAATCAGGCGTGGCTGCTGCGATGGAAACGGTGCAGGTGCAGGAGGACGTAGCACAAGTGGTTTTTGTACTGAGGGTTGGCCACCTGACAACCCTTGTAAAACGCTCATATCCACATAGACTTCGGGATTGCCTTGCTGTGCGGCTACGGGCGCGGAGATCAGCGACAGCATCATCATTGCCGCCCACGCCCACAAAGGCCGGATCAAAAAACGGGAATCCGTTATGCCTTCTTTTTTATCCTTCATTGGCTGTTCTAGGCGGCATCCTTCTCCGCAGAGGCGCTCAGCAAAGTCCGCTTGAGTTCATCAAAGATCTTTCCGTTACCGGCTACGATGTTGCCATTATATAACGGATTATCGTTAGCGTGAATCGAAGACACAAAACCTCCTGCCTCCTTGACGATCAGCATCCCGGCGGCAATATCCCAAGGCTTGAGATTATACTCCCAAAACCCTTCAAAACGCCCGGCGGCGACATAAGACATATCGAGCGCCGCGGCCCCCATACGTCGAACATCTCCAGCCTTGCGGCTGACGGCTTCAACCTGACTCAACTGGTTTTTGTGAGTGGGTTTTTGTGGCGCGATCATACCCGTGGCTATCAATGACTGAGAAAAATCACGGCGGCCCGAAATGCGCAGACGCTTGTTACGCAAAAAGGCTCCGGCAGATTTTTCAGCCCTGAACATTTCATCACGCACCGGGTCATAAACAATTCCAGCTACAATTTCCTGATTTTCTTCAATCGCAATCGTGATATTCCAATGTGGGATTCCGTGCAGAAAATTAGTGGTCCCATCAAGCGGATCTATAACAAAACGGTAAGGTGAGGAACCTTTGATCTCGCCACGCTCCTCCATCAGAAAACCCCAGTCCTTACGGGCTTTGGATAATTCTTCGTAAAGGATTGATTCAGAACGATGATCAGCAGCAGAGACAAAGTCGGCCGGGCCTTTTTGGGAAACCTGCAGCTGTTCCACCTCACCAAAATCGCGGATGAGCGAACGTGCAGCCTTTTCGGCGGCGCGCAGCATGACATTCATGTTGGGCGACAAAGCCATTTTAAATCACCTGTTTACTGTTGCGAGAACGATCCTGAAGCATCGCCTGACCCAACTTCTCAAGTCTGTCTTTGAGTTCTGGATCGTCAATAGATTCAAGCACCTCTGATAAATAGAGTTTGTCGTTTTCCGTCAAGGTTTTTCTTGGTTTTGGCGGGCTTTTGAAGTCTTGTTCTGCGGTTTCAGAGGGGACAAACCGGATAGCCGTAATCCAGCGATCACCGAAAATCTGATTAATCCTCTCAAGAATTAAATCCTTGCGATAATGGAGCATGGTGGCATCGGCGCTGGAAGCCGAAATATCTAGGCTAGCCGTTGCCCGTTTCGATCCATCTTTGGCTTTACGATAATGCAGTTTTACAGGTTGTGTCTTGTTCGCGAGGTCATCTCCGACTATATCCTGCCAATGAGTCAAGATACGCCCCAACATGACAAACTTTCGGGCAAAGACCTGATCGGCAATAGCCGGTATTTTTTCTGAAAGAGGTTTCAGGCCATACATGGCATCACGCACCAAAAAGCAGGATCAAAAGGACGACATGACTATGTCAGGGTCTATTATACCCGACAAGCTTCCCGTTACCAGCATCAACAGTTTTCGTAAGTCAGTGCTGGGCTGGTACGATCTTAATCGTCGTGTATTACCGTGGCGGGCAATGCCCGGTAACGCACCTGACCCATACCATGTCTGGCTATCGGAAGTGATGTTGCAACAAACCGTGGTTGCCACAGCCATCCCTTATTTCCAGAATTTTGTGACTTTATGGCCCTCCGTACATGATCTGGCCCGCGCTCCTCAGGATGACATCCTTAAAGCTTGGGC
>JAMPXY010000056.1 GCA_023700945.1 Alphaproteobacteria bacterium
GTGAACCGCCCCGGAAGAACCCGCCGACATCCATCAGCGCCATCCCAGCCACAGCCAGCACCAGAAAGGAGAAAATAACAAACTTGATGATTTTGGAGCCGGCGCCCACGCGCATCGCATTCAGCATGTAAGAAAAACCTCATTAATTTTTAACCGTAGGACTATACGGCGAGGTCATATTCTGGGCAACAGAGGATTGCAAAGTGTCCCCCGGCAGGGTACAAGGGCGCCATCATGATTAAAGAGCGCAAGAAACTGATTGCCGGTAACTGGAAAATGAACGGTTCGTTGGGATCGGCTGCATCACTAGCGGTCGCTCTGGGTGAGGGGCTGGATCACGATCCAGCACTTTTGACCCGCTGTGATTTTGCAGTTTTTCCGCCCTTTGTTCATCTTCTTGTCGTAAGCCAGCAATTGCCCGCCGGGGTGGCTTTGGGGGCGCAGGATTGCGCCGTCACTGGTGACGGGGCTTATACCGGGGATATCTCTGTGAATATGTTGGTGGATGCCGGATGTAGTTATGTCATCTTGGGGCATTCAGAGCGCCGTCAATATCACGGTGAGACAGATGGGCAGATTGCGGCGAAGGCTACCCTGTGTTATGAAAAAAAATTGACAGCTATCATTTGCGTGGGCGAAACAGAGGTGCAGCGCGCCGAGGGACGACAAGAGCAGGTCGTGGGCGAGCAGTTGGCGCGTGCGTTGCCATCTACGGCGAAGGCTGCCAATACGGTGATTGCCTATGAGCCGGTTTGGGCAATTGGTACGGGTAAAACAGCCAGTCCGGAAGATGTTAAAGCCATGCACAGTTTTATCAGGCAGCGCCTGAAGGAACAGCTTGCAGAGGGCGGCAATATGCGTATTCTGTACGGCGGTTCCGTTAAGCCTGACAATGCTGAGATCCTGATGTCGATAGAGAATGTCGACGGGGCGCTTGTGGGTGGGGCTAGCCTCAAGGCGGATCAGTTTCTGGCGATTGCCAATGGCGTTAAGTAGTTAAAATTAAAGAGAGTTTTTTGATGATCCATGTCATTCTTGTTATTCACCTGATCCTGGCGGTGTCGATTATCGGCCTGGTGTTGATCCAGCGTTCGGAAGGTGGCGGTCTTGGGATTGGCGGTGGTGGTCTGGGTGGTTTGGCTTCACCGCAATCAACCGCCAGCGTATTGAGCCGGGCTACCGGGATTTGTGCGGCGCTGTTCTTTGTCACTAGCCTGACCTTAGGTGTGCTGTCGAGCCATAACAGCCCCAAAAGCATCACTGACCATCTCGAGAATATTACGGCGTCACAGGACGCACCCACGGAAGAAGCCAAAGGAGAGGCCGGAAAAGCGGAAACGCCTTCGGTTCCTGTAGCGGAGTAGATTACTGGTATGACAAGGTTTGTTTTCATCACGGGCGGCGTGGTTTCCTCTTTAGGGAAAGGCCTCGCCTCCGCGGCTCTTGGCGCTTTGCTACAGGCAAGGGGATATACGACCCGCCTCTGCAAGATGGATCCCTACCTCAATGTTGATCCCGGTACCATGAGCCCGTTCCAGCACGGCGAAGTGTTTGTAACAGATGATGGTGCTGAAACCGATCTTGATCTGGGTCATTATGAACGCTTTACCGGACGCCCGGCGCAAAAGAGCGATAATATCACCACCGGCCGCATTTATTTGAACGTCCTGCAGCGCGAGCGTCGCGGCGATTACCTTGGGGCCACGGTTCAGGTTATTCCGCACATTACAGATGAGATTAAGAATTTCATTCGTGAGAAAGACGGCTCCGCCGATTTCGTACTGATTGAAGTGGGGGGTACCGTAGGCGATATTGAAGGTCTGCCATTCCTTGAAGCGATCCGCCAGTTTGGTAACGAAATGGGTGACGAGCGTTCGCTGTTTATACATGTTACGCTGTTGCCCTACATTCCGGCGGCAGGCGAACTCAAAACCAAACCGACCCAGCATTCAGTCAAAGAACTGATGAGCGTGGGTATCCGCCCGCGCATTTTGTTGTGTCGTTCTGACCGTCCGATTGAGCAGGAAGAGCTGCGTAAGATAGGCCTGTTCTGCAATATAGACGAGAACAAGGTGATTCCGGCGCTGGATGTCTCAACAATTTATGAAGTGCCGCTGACCTATCACCGTGAGGGTCTGGATGTGCAGGTGCTGGATTGCTTTGGCATTAAGGATCCTAAGCGTCCTGACCTCAAGGTCTGGAATGATATTGTTCACCGCGTGAAGGAACCGGAAGGTGCTGTTGATATTGCCGTGGTTGGCAAATATACCAATCTGACTGATAGCTATAAATCGCTTAATGAGGCCTTGGTTCATGGTGGTATAGCCAATAACGTCAAGGTGAATCTGCGTTTTATTGAATCAACAACCTTTGAAAATGAAAACCCCGCTGATTATCTGCATAACATTCACGGTATTCTGGTGCCGGGCGGTTTTGGCGAGCGCGGTGCGCTGGGTAAAATCAAGGCAGCGCAATTTGCTCGCGAACGTAAAGTTCCGTATTTCGGCATTTGTTTTGGTATGCAGCTGGCCGTGGTAGAGGCTGCGCGTAATCTTTTGCTGCTTGAAGGTGCCAGTTCGACAGAGTTTGGTATCTGCAAAGATCCTGTTGTGGGTTTGATGACCGAATGGTCGAAGGGCAATGAAAAAGAGGAGCGCAAAGCTGATGGCGATATGGGGGGCACCATGCGCCTTGGGGCCTATCCGGCAGTTCTCCGCAAAGGTAGCAAGGCTGCCGAGATATATGGCACCACTGAGATCAGTGAGCGCCATCGTCATCGTTACGAAGTGAATACTAATTATAAAGATCGTCTGGAGCAGCATGGCTTGCGGTTCTCCGGTATGTCACCAGACGGCATTTTGCCTGAGATTGTCGAGTATGAAGATCACCCATGGTTTGTCGGTGTACAGTTCCACCCAGAGCTGAAATCCAAGCCGTTTGACCCGCATCCGCTGTTCGTTAGCTTCATTGATGCGGCGATTAATCAGAGCCGGATGGTTTAGGTTTTAACAAACTCCCTTATTAATTGACATAATTTATATGACTGTGTTAGGTTTCCCCGTAAGAAGGTCGGGGAGAATAGTAATGTCACTCTATGATTATACCCTCCACGTAACAGACCGGGCGCTGGCCACTCAGGTGACGGCGTTGTTTCAGGAGATGGGGCTTGATAAGCCTGAGCTTTGGGGGCCTCAATGGATAGAGGGACGCATGGCCCATGGCTTGGTGGCGCATTGGACTGAGGCCGTGATGAAGAACGGTGTTTTAGTAAGTCGCCTGTCTCAGTTGGGCGTAACCCGCCACAAATTGAACCCTTTTTCCTTTGAAAACATTCAACCCTGATGCCAGATGTTGTCTGTCTTTGGCTTTAGATTAGGCATTTTTAATCAGGCAAAGGTTGGTCTTGCATAAGGGTGGTCACGCAGATTCTTTTGTTCGGCCTGATAATGGTCAAAATCAGCCTTTGTGGTTTTAAGGAGAGCGTAGGTTTGTTCATCGTCTGTATCTAGACCAGCCTCTTTCAAAAGAACTTGAATATCTTCATGTGCAATGATGTTGGAGACAGCCTGATGAGGGCGATCTTTGATCATATGCCAGATCCGCGCGGCTTCATCAATGCGGCGAGCGTTGTATGTCACCAGATAATCGCGGTGGTTGATGCCGCATTCCATCCATGATGTCTCTCGCTTTGGATCCAGTTCACCCAGTTTCATGTAAACCGGAACAAGATGTAGATCGGATAAGGCTTCGAGAACGGGACGCCCTGCGCCGATAAAACGTTCGTTCGTGCTGTCTTGATAGTTGTCACGTGCCGCCCGGCGATATTGCGCGTGAAGCAGATCATCGAATTCTTGTTTTGTTGTTCTAAGCGCTCGGTAGGGGTCGTCCCCCGCCAATATCAGAGTACTTGATGCCTCCAACAGCTTACAAAATGAGTCTCGCCCGCGAAATTGACCTGAAGCTGCCTCGCTAAATAAGGTTTGGGCCTTCACAAGGGGCGTAACGAATTGGTACATTTTTTCTTCTCTCTGTTGATATCAGGCCGTCTGCTGTAGCCTTGATCAAACAATGCTCCGTTCTTATAGAAAATAACACTAAATTCGTAAATACCCTGACCTGCCAGTATTTTTGCGGACTTTCTCATGAGAAACGCTTCATTTTTACGGCGTATCACCCTATATTACCGGGCATGAAAACGATCTCGCTCGGCAATATCAAGATTGCCAATAATCTTCCCTTTACGTTGCTGGCGGGGCCGTGTGTCCTTGAAAGCCGTGATCATGCCTTTATGATGTGTGGCGCGCTGAAGGAGATCACCAGCAAGCTGGGTATTCCGTTCATCTACAAAACATCCTTCGATAAAGCCAACCGGACTTCGGTCAAGGCGGAGCGAGGGATGGGGCTGGATGCCGCGCTTAAGATTTTTCAGGATATTAAAAAAGAATTTGATGTGCCGGTCGTGACCGATGTACATGCGCACGAGCAATGCGCTGCCGTAGCTGAAGCGGTGGACGTTTTGCAGATACCCGCCTTCTTGTGCCGCCAAACCGATTTGTTGCTGGCTGCGGGTAACACTGGCAAGGTCATCAACGTGAAGAAGGGGCAGTTTCTGGCGCCGTGGGACATGAAGAATGTTGCCGAAAAAATCGCCAGCACTGGTAATGATAATATTATGCTGTGTGAACGTGGTGTGACTTTTGGCTACAACACGTTGGTTAATGATATGCGCGCCCTGCCTATCATGGCAGAAACCGGTTATCCTGTGGTGTTTGATGCCACGCATTCGGTACAATCGCCGGGTGGTAAGGGCAATGCCACCGGGGGGGATCGCCAGATGGTGCCGCCATTGGCACGGGCGGCTGTGGCTATTGGCGTGGCAGCCGTCTTTATGGAGGCGCATCAGGACCCTGATAACGCCCCCTCAGATGGCCCCAACATGGTTAAGCTTAACGAGATCGAAGCCGTACTGAAAACCATGATGCAGATTGATGAAATTGCCAAAAATATTTAACCGTTCTTTTTAAGGAGAAACCCTATGTCCGCCATTATTGATATCGTCGCCCGTGAAATTCTGGATAGTCGGGGCAATCCCACGATCGAGGTTGATGTAACTCTTGAGACTGGTGCGCGTGGTCGTGCGGCCGTGCCGTCGGGGGCATCCACAGGCGCTCATGAGGCCGTTGAACTTCGTGATGGTGACAAAAATCGTTATGGCGGTAAGGGTGTCCTAAAGGCAGTCGATGCCGTTAATCATGATATCTTTGAGGCGTTGTGCGGCTTGGATGCTGAAGAGCAGATGCATATTGACCAGACGATGATTGAACTGGATGGAACGCCGAACAAGAGCAAGTTGGGAGCCAACGCTATCCTCGGGGTGTCCTTGGCTGTAGCCAAAGCCATGGCTGACGAACTGGATATGCCGCTCTATCGTTATCTGGGAGGGACGTTTTCTCACCTGTTGCCGACACCCATGATGAATATTATCAATGGCGGTGCTCATGCCGATAACCCGATTGATTTTCAGGAATTTATGATTTTGCCGGTGGGGGCTCCGACATTCTCTGAAGCCATTCGCTGTGGTTCAGAGATTTTCCATGCTTTGAAAAAGGAACTGTCCAAGGCAGGCTTGAATACCAACGTGGGTGATGAGGGTGGTTTCGCTCCGGCGGTCAACTCCTCTGTTGATGCGCTTGATTACATTATGAAAGCGATTGCGGCGGCGGGCTACAAACCGGGCGAGGATGTGGTATTGGGTCTGGATGTGGCATCGACCGAATTCTACAAGAACGGTAAATACGTCATGGAAGGTGAGGGCAAGACCTTGTCTTCTGCTGAAATGGTCAAATTCTATGAAGATCTTTGTGCCAAGTACCCGATTGTGTCGATTGAAGACGGTATGGCTGAAGATGACTGGGATGGCTGGGTCGCGCTGACTAAGTCTCTGGGAGACCGCGTTCAACTGGTGGGTGATGATCTGTTTGTTACCAATACAGAGCGTCTGGCTCAAGGGATTGAAATGGGGGCGGCCAATGCCATTCTGGTTAAGGTTAATCAGATTGGTTCGCTCACCGAAACCCTTGATGCCATTCAGATGGCCCAAAAGGCTGGTTATGGTGTGGTGCTGTCGCATCGTTCGGGTGAGACCGAAGATTCAACCATTGCTGATATCGCTGTGGCCGTCAATGCTGGGCAAATCAAGACAGGGTCGCTTTCGCGGTCTGATCGTATGGCAAAATACAATCAATTGATAAGGATTGAGGAGATTCTTGGTCCTCAAGCCCGTTATGCCGGTGCTGGGCTGCTGCGGCAAAAACCGGAGGCCGGGAAAAAAGCTAAAAAGAACGCTGCCTGATAGAGCGGTCATTATAATCATGAGATTGACGCCGCACAGAGCCCGTATTTATATACTTCTGGCGGCGTTTCTTCTGGTGTTGCCATCCATGGCCGTTCTTTATAAGGGGCAGCAGGGGCGGTTCCTTCTGGCTCGTGCAGATCTAGCCTCCGGCAGATTTCAGGAAACTGTCATTTATATTGCCCAACATAATTTCTCTGGCGCTGTTGGGTACGTTATTAACAAGCCTCTTGATAAGAGAGCGGTTCTTTTATTGCCCGAACATGTTCAGGAACAACTTGTGACGGACCGTATTTTCTGGGGTGGTCCTGTGTCATACCCAGAGCATGTGCAAACTTTTACCACTGAGGTGAAAACAAATCAGTTTTTGGGGTATGCCGGCTGGATGCCTTTTCAACTGGAATACGAATTGATGAAGGGCGGATGGATCGTCGTTGACGCTCCTCAGGATGTTTTTTTTACGCCAGAACCCAAGAGTTTATGGCGTGAGATGATGAAAAACTCTGTGCGTGGCTCAAGTCTGAGAGAATCTGCAATTTATTGATTTTTTCAAGGGTGTCCTCTTTAGTCTCCTTTATGATCTATGTTTTTTAGTTGGGAAAGCATGAACTGGTTGTGTCTGATATTTTCCCGGAGCCTACTTCTTTTGGTGGCGGATACCAGAAATTTTCCAAGCTCTTTGGTGTCTGCCTCTAATTGTACTTCTAGATCAGTGCTGATTTTTTCGTAGCTTTCCTTAAAAAAGGCTTTGCGCTCTTCTGGTGTACGACCTCGATCATCAATAACGGCGCGAGCTGTTGTATACATCATCCATGGCACAATGCCGATTAATCCAAGTGGCACAGAAAGTAAAATCAGAACACCGCTTTCTGTGGCGGGCTTTATAATCGGGAAAAAGATGCAAAACAAAGCGGCGCCAAAGAAGGTCAGGGCTGAGATAAAAAGAAGACCCTGCCCAATCCAGCTAAAAATCAGAGTGTTTTTGTTTATGGCCATGAAGTAAGCCGCTATATGTAACGCGATCAGAGCAAGAAATACTTTCATGGGGCACTAAAACCTTTCTTCCAATACGCTACCTGCCCACAAGTCTCTTGGTAAAAACGACAGATCGCAAGCTATTTGTGACGAACTGTTTTGTATGGATAATTTTGACATAATTTCTATGGTTGGCGAACTCTCTATAAAGAGATATCGTCTTTCTTGTTAATGCTTTGTGGTTACGATTCTTTTCCGGATGGTTGATGTGAATTCTGCGACGCCCCACCCCGCACGTTTTTACAGTCTGCGCTTCAAGCTAATCTTTGCTTTTTGTTTGATTGGTTTTGCCCTGAGCGCCTCTCTCGGTCTGTCGGCGTATAAAACACTTGAGAGTAAATTGTTTCAGCAATTGCGGAATAACGTCGGCAATATTACCTATATGGGTGCAGCGCTGGTGAATAAGGAGGCGTTATCATTTTTGCTGGATCGGCAGAAGGCGGATATGTCGATTGAAGAGGCGCGAGCGATTGAAGATATGCCGCAATATCATTTGATTTCAGATCAGCTCAATTATATCCGGAATGCAGAAAATGAATTGATCAAATATGTCTATCTGGTGGCGCCAGCGGAAAAACCTATGATGGCGCGCTATGTCGTGGATGCGGATGTTCTGAATGATCGCGATGCAGCCAATATAACCGATGAGGATGTTTCTCATTTCGGCACAGAGCTGGATATGGCGGATTTCCCGGTGATGCGTCAGGCTTTTGAACAGGGCGAAAGCCTGGTAGAGGAGGAGTATTATTACGATGAAAGTTTTCAGGTAAATTCTGTTTCCGGTTACGCACCCATCATGGGTGCTGATGGCAAGAGTGTTGTTGCTTTGCTGGGGCTGGATATGGCTGATAGCGAAGTACAGGCAGCTCTATCAGAGGTTCTTGAGAAATCGGTTATTACGGCATTACTGGCGTTGATTGTATCCTTGCTGACGGCGGTCTTCATGGGCACAGTGTTGACGCGTGGCATCGTCAAGCTTGATAAGCTGGTGCACTCTTTCGCCGAGAAAGATTTTGCCGTCCGTTCACAACTGCGTACCAATGATGAGGTGGGCCGCCTTGGTACCAGCTTCAATCACATGGCTGAAACAATTGAAGAATATAGCACCCGTCTTGAAGCGTTGGTTCAGGCCTACGGGCGTTTTGTACCTCATGATCTTTTACGTCTTCTGGGTAAAAAAAGCATTCTTGAAGTGAATTTGGGTGATCAGGTTGAGCGGGAGATGACGGTTCTGTTTTCGGATATTCGCAACTTCACCTCTATATCTGAGTCAATGTCTCCGCAGGATAATTTTAATTTCATCAATGATTACCTGAAATGCGTCGGGCCACATATACGTACTCATAAAGGTATTATTGATAAGTATATTGGCGATGCGGTGATGGCGCTGTTTCCGGAGCGGGTGGATGATGCGCTGGATGCGGCTTTGCATATGCTGGGGGCTCTTGATCAGCATAATCAGAAAGCTCTGCAAGAGGGGGCGCGTGATATCCATATAGGTATTGGCGTTCATGTGGGCAAGGTGATGCTGGGGACGGTGGGCGAAAGCGAGCGAATGGACGGTACTGTTATTTCAGATACGGTCAATCTGGCTTCACGGCTAGAAGGGATGACAAAAAAATATGGCTGCCGCATCATCATTAGTGATGTTTTGAAGAGCAGGATTGCTCAATCAGAAAAATTTGAAATGCGTCTGGTTGACAAGGTTTATGTTGCTGGTAAGTCCGCGCCTGTCACGTTATATGAAGTTTTTAACGGAGATGAGGAAAGTTTGCGGCGACATAAGGCCGAAACCTTTGGTGACTATAATCAGGCCGTGAAGTATTATTATGACCAAAGCTTTTTGGCGGCTGAGGGTTTATTCTCCCGAATTGCCGCAGCCCACACTGACGATGTGCCTGCCCGCCTTTTTAGTGAGAAGGTGCGGGAGATTTTGGCTAGCGGTGTGCCGCAGGACTGGGATGGGGTATCTCGGCATCTGAGCAAATAGGGTGTTAGGGGCCTTCTTGTGTGTGTTCTCTGTATGTTCACTATTAAGTGGCTGACTCTGTTCACTTTTTCGAATTATCCCCATTGCTTTCCGGAATCCAATGTGATTCACTGAAGAGATGAAGAGACTGCTCCGGCAACGATATGTCGTAAGAGACAATTTTTTGGCAATCATCGGTATTTGCCTGTCTTTTTATTTTTCATATCATATGATTTCCGGAGGACGCAGTTACTTTCGCCTGATGGCGCTTGAACGCAATGTTGAGCGTTTGAACGATCAGTATGAATCTTTGCATAAGGAACGTGTCGCCCTTGAAAACAAGGTGGCGATGATGCGTCCTGGATCGATTGATCCAGACCTGCTGGAAGAGCGCGCCCGGGTCATGCTGGGGTTTCAGCACCCAGACGAGTTAATTGTCATTCGTGCCCAATAATTATGACGATCAACTTATGATGCGTTGCACAAAATCGTCTGTTGCAATCTGGCTTCGCCCCCCGAAATAGTGTATGAAATTTCCCGTATTTCTTGGATTTTCTTGAACTCCGCAGGAGGAGCATGCCCGTGTCATCCATTAAGGAAGCTGGCGGTAAAAAGCCCCGGTTAAAAGCCGTTTCAAATACCAATCCGAAGCCTGATGTCGCAGAGATGAAAAAGCTCTACCGCGACATGCTTTTGATCCGCCGTTTCGAAGAAAAGGCGGGCCAGCTTTACGGCATGGGTCTGATTGGCGGGTTCTGCCATTTGTATATCGGGCAGGAAGCTGTCGTTACTGGCATTCAATCGGTGCAGGAACCGCAAGACACGGTTATCACCGCATACCGCGATCATGGCCATATGCTGGCGTGCGGTATGGATCCCAAAGGCGTGATGGCTGAACTGACGGGCCGCAAGGGTGGTTACTCGGCGGGCAAGGGCGGTTCCATGCACATGTTCAGCAAGGAAGCGAATTTCTTTGGCGGTCATGGCATTGTAGGCGCCAGCGGTTGCTTGGGCACAGGTCTTGGTTTTGCGCATAAATATAAAGGCGATAACGGCGTTGCTGTTGCCTATATGGGTGATGGTTCGGCCAACCAAGGACAGCTTTATGAGTCATACAATATGGCGGCGCTGTGGAAACTCCCCGTCCTGTACGTGATCGAGAATAACGGTTACGCGATGGGCACCAGCAATGCGCGCCATGCTGCCGGTGAGCTTTATCGCCGTGGTGAAGGTTATGGCATTCCGGGCGAACAGGTTGACGGTATGGACGTATTCGCGGTGCAGGCGGCGGCGCGTCAGGCGCTTGACTATGTACGCTCCGGCAATGGCCCGTATATTCTCGAAGTGATGACTTACCGTTACCGCGGCCATTCGATGTCTGATCCGGGTAAATACCGCTCGAAGGAAGAAGTCGAAAAATACCGCACCGAGCGTGATCCGATTGAGCAACTCAAAAAACTTCTGGAAGCCGAGGGCGTATCGGAAGAGGCGCTAAAGCCGCTGGAGAAGGAAGTAAAAGAGATTGTCAATGAGGCTGCCCAGTTTGCACAGGAATCGCCGGAGCCGGACCCGAGTGAATTGTGGACGGATATTCTGGTTGAGGTGAAAGACTAGCTATGGCGATTACGCGGATCAATACAAATCAACGTCTGAGTCAGGTCGTCGTGCACGGAGATACGGTTTATATCTCCGGGCAGGTGGCTGTTGCCAATCGCGGCAAGAGCATCACCGAGCAAACCAATGAAATTCTCGGCGCTATTGAGAAATATCTGGCGGATACCGGCAGCGATAAAAACCACATGCTGTCGGCCACGGTCTGGCTTTCCGATATGGCGAGTTACGATGAGTTTAACAAGGTGTGGGACGCATGGGTGCCACAAGGGCAAGCCCCGTCACGCGCCTGTGTAGAAGCCGAGCTCGTATTTCCTGATTTCAATGTTGAAGTGGCGGTTGTTGCCGCCGTCAAGGAGTAGATATGCCTACAGATATTCTTATGCCCGCGCTTTCCCCGACGATGACGGAGGGCAAGCTTGCCCGCTGGACGAAGAAGGAAGGCGACAAGGTCAAGCCCGGTGATGTGATTGCCGAGATCGAAACCGACAAGGCAACGATGGAGGTTGAGGCGGTCGATGAGGGAGTGATTGGCAAAATTCTGGTGCCGGAAGGTACCGAAGGCGTGGCTGTGAATGCCGTTATTGCGATGTTGCTGGAAGACGGCGAGGGGGCTGATAAAATTATCGTGAGCAAGCCTGTGACGGATATTCCATGCGTGCCGCAGGTGGCAGCTGCGGCGGCAACAGTTCATTCAACATCGACGGCCACGCAGGCTGCCGGTAAAAGAATTTCCGAAAATCGCGATATTCTTTATGCGCAGGGTGCGGTGGTTGAGCCGACGCCGTTCGATGAGGCTGTTTATATGGCAGATACCGTGACCATGACCGTGCGGGAGGCATTGCGTGCGGGGATGTCGGAAGAAATGCGCCGCGATGAAACGATCTATCTGATGGGTGAGGAAGTTGCCCAGTATCAGGGTGCTTATAAAGTTTCCCAAGGCATGCTGGAGGAATTTGGCGAGAAGCGCGTGATTGATACGCCGATCACCGAATATGGTTTTGCCGGGATTGCGGTTGGTTCTGCGTTCAAGGGTTTGAAGCCGATTGTCGAATTTATGACGATGAATTTCGCGATGCAGGCGATTGACCATATCATCAACTCTGCCGGTAAGACGTTGTATATGGCGGGCGGTCAGTTGGGTTGCCCGATAGTGTTCCGTGGCCCGAACGGTTGCGCCGCGCGCGTGGGTGCGCAGCACAGCCAAGATTATGCCAGCTGGTACGGCCATATTCCCGGCCTGAAAGTGATTGCGCCGTGGTCAGGTGCGGATGCCAAAGGCCTGATGAAGGCCGCTATCCGTGACCCGAACCCGGTCGTTATTCTTGAAAACGAGATCATGTACGGCCAGAGCTTTGAAGTGCCAAAGGATGAGGATTTTGTTATTCCCATCGGCCGCGCCAAGATTGAGCGCGAAGGCACCGATGTGACCATCGTGGCTTATTCGATCATGGTGGGTAAATCGCTGGAGGCCGCGAAGAAACTGGAAGAGATGGGTATCAGCGCCGAGGTGATCAACCTACGCACGATCCGTCCGCTTGATCGCTGGACGATCATCGAGTCGGTGAAAAAGACCAACCGCTGCGTCAGTGTGGAAGAGGGCTGGCCTTATGCCGGTATCGGCTCTGAAATCGCGGCACTGGTGAACGAACATGCGTTTGATTATCTGGATGCACCGGTGCGCCGTGTCTGCGGGGCGGATATTCCGATGCCCTATGCCGCCAATCTTGAGAAGCTGGCTGTGCCGCAGGTGGATGAGATTGTGCATGTTGTGAAAGAAGTTTGTTATGTCCGTTAATGTGTTAATGCCTGCACTTTCTCCGACCATGACTGAGGGTACCATTGCAAAATGGACTAAGAAAGAGGGTGACAGTGTTAAGGCTGGTGATGTGATTGCCGAGATTGAAACCGATAAGGCGACAATGGAAGTTGAGGCGGTGGATGAGGGGCGTATTGGCAAGATCCTGATTGCTGCAGGTACGGCGGGTGTGGCGGTGAATACACCGATTGCGGTAATTCTTGAGGATGGCGAAGATTTTGCGACTTTGAACCTGAGCGCCGCAAAGGAAATCAAATCTGCCGCACCTGTAAAAGAAAATGCGTCAATTGTAACGCTCTCTCAGAATGAAAAGGTTGTTATGCAGACATCTGTTTCAAAATCCGGTTCTCGTGTATTTGCTACACCTCTTGCTCGCCGTATGGCGGCGCAGATGGGCGTTGATTTGTCCAAGCTGCAGGGTTCAGGCCCGCATGGCCGCATAGTAAGGGCTGATCTGGATAAGGGGGGCGTTAAGGTTGTCGCTGCTCCGGCACAAACGTCTGCGCCGCGCGCGCCGTCGGCGGGGATTGATGCCAAGAAGCAGGCTGATCTGTTGGGTATGACCTATAAGGAATTGCCGAATAACAATATTCGCAAAGTGGTGGCTTCGCGCCTGCTGGAATCCAAGCAGACGATCCCGCATTTTTATCTAACGGTGGAGTGCCGTCTGGATGATTTGATGGCGGCGCGTGAGCGTATCAACGCTGAATCCAAGGGCGCTTTCAAGCTGTCTGTCAACGATTTCGTGGTGAAGGCCTGTGCGATGGCGCTAAAGGCCTATCCGGCGGCAAACGTATCGTGGACGGATGAGGCGATCCTGCAATTCGATCATGCTGATATTTCCGTGGCGGTATCAACGCCGAACGGTTTGATTACACCGATCGTCAAGGCGGCTGAAACCAAAGGCCTGCGTCAGATTTCGGAAGAGATCAAGGATATGGCGGGCCGTGCCCGTGAAGGTAAACTGAAGCCGGTTGAGTTTCAGGGGGGGACGTTCTCGGTTTCTAATCTGGGTATGTTTGGCGTTAGCGAA
>JAMPXY010000057.1 GCA_023700945.1 Alphaproteobacteria bacterium
AAAGTCTGCAGCGTGAACGTGATGATGCTATTTCGTTACTGACATCCGTGTTTGATGTCAGTGAAGTGGGAATTATTGTAACCGACCAGAACCAGCGCATTGTACGGGTGAATGATAGTTTTGTTCGTATATATGGCTGGCACCGCGACGATTTGATCGGTCATGAATTTGCCAATCTGCTGGTACCGGAAGAGCAGGATCTGGCCCGGAATAACCATGATGAATTCATGAGCACCAATACGCGTAACTCTGGCGAAATGAAAATTGTACGCAAGGACGGCAACATAGCCAATGCTTTATTTACGACGGCAGCCCTTGAATTGAGTAATGGGCGCCGCTTTCAAGTGACCACGATCATGGATATTACATTGCGCAAGCAGATGGAGATTACCTTGCGTCTGGCCAAGGAGCAGGCCGATACCGCCAATCAGGCAAAATCGACATTCCTTGCCAACATGTCACATGAACTGCGGACACCACTGAATGCGATCATCGGTTTTTCTGAAATGATGATCAAGGAAACCTTCGGTGCGCTGGCGAATGAGAAGTATAAGGAATATCTAGGGGATATTCACCTGAGCGCCCGTCATCTGCTCGAGATCATCAACGAAGTGCTGGATATGTCCAAGATCGAGGCGGGTCGAGCCCAGCTGGATGAGGAGTTGTTTGATGTTAGTCAGATGGTCAGTGCCGTTAGCCGGATGATGGCCTCGCGGGCTTTTAGCGCGGGTTTAAAAATTGTTGAGGATATTGACCCTGATCTACCACCGCTTTTTGCTGACCCACGGCTGGTGCGTCAGGTTTTGATTAATCTGGTCGGCAACGCCGTTAAATATTCAAATGAAGGCGGAACCATCGGTATTCG
The DNA here is from genome assembly GCA_023700945.1 of Alphaproteobacteria bacterium. Classification (GTDB taxonomy): domain Bacteria; phylum Pseudomonadota; class Alphaproteobacteria; order Micavibrionales; family Micavibrionaceae; genus Micavibrio_C. Next base: position 866 of record JAMPXY010000057.1, read on the forward strand.
TGCTTATATGACCAAATACCGCACCTTGCATATCGTGGTTTCGGATGAGGGAATTGGTATCCCCAAGGATCGGATAGCCGATGCGCTCGAGCCGTTCGGCCAGGTGAGCAGGCCTTCTGATTCCCGTGGCGGGACGGGGTTGGGGCTGCCGTTGGCCAAGGCCATGACTGAACTACATGGCGGATCGCTCTCTCTGGAATCCGATCTTGGCAAGGGCACCGTTGTTACGGTTGAATTCCCCGAGGAGCGTTTAACGCGCCATAAAAAGCCTACGGATAACAAAGAGGCTATTCAGGCTCTTGTCGGCAAGGCCGGAACAGTTTAGCTTTGGCTGTACTGTGTACCCCGTGCGGCGTTACTATTCGGGAAGGACTAGAACCCATGAATTTGGAGCAGCGTTGTGCCGAATCCGGTCTGAAAATGACAGGTCAGCGCAAAATCATTCTGAAAGTTCTTGATGAAGCCGATGATCACCCTTCGGTCGAAGCTGTCTATGAACGCGCCAAAGCGCTGGATGCGACGATCAGCATGGCGACGGTCTACAGAACTCTCAATTTGCTCGATGAGCTGCAATTGGTCATTCGCCGGGATTTTAATGAAAAATTTTCCCGCTATGATATCAATACTGATCACCATCACCACCTGATTGATGTTGAAAGCGGTGAAGTTATCGAGTTTCAAAATCAGGAAATCGAGGATATGAAAGCTGCGATTGCCCGAAATCTGGGTTATGATCTGGTAGAGTGCAAGCTTGAACTTTATGGCCGCAAGATCAAGAAATCTTCCTGATGTCTGATGACGACCGTATACCGACAGCCGTCTGGGTCGATGCGCAGCTGCGCAAATTTCAAGCCGAAGGTAAATCCTGTTACATCATGAACAAGGGTGCTTATGCGACAGGCACTGTTTTACTAAAAATCAATTTACTAGGGTCAGGATGTTTTTTGTTGCAACAGCAGCGCAACCTTGACGGTGAATTGGGCTGGATGCGACTGATGAAGGGTGAGGTCGTGAGCGAGATTACGGTTGATGATTATATTCGTCGGGCGATTGAGCGCGACCCTGATCTCTGGGCTATAGAGATTGAAGACAAAGAGGGGATAAATCCGTTCGAGGGTAAGATTTTCTAGCTGGTTTTCTAGTAAGCTATTTTGTTCCAGACCCAGACGACCAGTTTCCCCAGAAAATAAATAATGCCAGCATTTATCAAGGCTGCCGGGAACATTAGAAAATTTTCGACTTCTCGGGTCATGAAGCCAAAAGCAAAGAGCGTGTCTAGGCCTTGATAGGTTAGCCAGAGGACCGCCCACGAGGGCAGGGTGATGATTACGCCTGTTAGGCCACAGAGCATCGATTGGCAGGTCAGGGCATCATAAATAACCCAGAGAGCAGAGGCCAGATAAAGCCCGCTTAGGGTCAGGCCCGTGAGGGAGAGTTTTTTTAACATAGGGTGATTATAGACAATCAGACGAAGATTTACTTTCTAAAACGGATTTGTTAAGACTTCTGCCTATGAGCGCTCTTAAGGAAAATATCGAAAAACGCCGGACCTTTGCCATCATCGCCCACCCCGATGCCGGTAAAACCACTCTGACAGAAAAGCTACTGTTATTTGGCGGGGCTATTCAGTTGGCGGGTATGGTCAAAGCCAAGGGTGACCGTCGCCGTGCTCGTTCCGACTGGATGAAGGTTGAGCAGGAGCGGGGCATTTCTGTGGCATCCTCGGTCATGACGTTCGATCATGAGGGGGTCACCTACAATCTGCTGGATACCCCTGGTCACGAAGATTTTAGTGAAGACACCTATCGTACCCTGACCGCTGTTGATAGCGCGATTATGGTGCTTGATGCTGCCAAAGGGATCGAGCCGCAAACACTGAAGCTCTTTGAGGTCTGCCGCTTGCGGGATGTTCCGATTATTACGTTCGTTAACAAGATGGATCGTGACGGCCAAGATCCGTTTGATCTGATGGATGAGATTGAACAGCGACTGGCACTGGATGTGACCCCGGCCAGCTGGCCGATTGGCAGTGGCCGTGATTTCAAGGGTTGTTATGACCTGATCAACGACACGCTGGTACTGTTTGATCGTGGTAAGGGCGATGTATTAACGCAAAGCATTACTTGCAGCGGTCTGGATGATTCTCAGCTTGATGATTTGTTGCCCGCGGAGCAAGTGGCCAAGCTGCGCGAAGATGTTGCGATGATCCGTGGACTTTGCAAACCGTTTGACAAGCAATCCTATCTTGAAGGTCATCTGACACCGGTATTCTTTGGTTCTGCCGTCAATAATTTTGGTGTACGAGAATTGTTGCAGGGGATTGGCCGCTATGCCCCCAGCCCGCGCAGTCAAAAAACTGCGCAGCGTGAAATTCAGGCCGATGAGCCAAAAGTCATGGCCTTTGTTTTTAAAATTCAGGCCAATATGGACCCTAAGCACCGTGACCGGATTGCCTTTGCTCGCATTTGTTCCGGGCAATTTAAAAAGGGTATGAAGTTGCAGCATGTGCGTCAGGGCAAGCAAATGATAATCCATAACCCGCTGATGTTTCTGGCACAGGATCGCGAGACAGTAGAAGAGGCTTGGCCGGGGGACATTATTGGTATCCCCAACCATGGAGGTCTACGGATTGGTGATACCTTGACCGAAGGCGAAACTTTGCAGGTTGTAGGTATACCCAGTTTTGCTCCAGAGATGATGCAGCGGGCCCGTGCTGATGACCCGATGAAGGCCAAGCACTTAAGCGCCGCATTGGAGCAACTGGCCGAGGAAGGTGTCGCCCGTATTTTCAAACCTGCGATTGATTCCAGCTGGATTGTTGGGGTTGTTGGGGCGCTACAGTTCGAAGTGCTAACAGACCGTATCCGCACTGAATATAATATTCCGGTTAAGTTTGAGCAGACCGCGCTTTACACAGCACGCTGGATAACGTCAGATGACCCGGTCAAGCTCAAGGCTTTCATTGATACCAACCAGAGTGCGATTGCCAATGATCATGACGGTGACCCGGTGTTTTTGGCCCGTAATGCCTGGCACCTGAATGATGCGCAGGACAAAAATCCGGCCATCAGGTTTACTGCCACCAAATAAAAAACGCCTGACTGCTCGCCGGGCGCTTTTTTTCTCTCTCTGAATTCTATTCTGGCTTTGGTCAAGGCCCGGAAGGGCTTGTAAAGCGCGAAGGGGCAGTCAGCTCGGCGTAGACAGCCCCGATGCTGGCCTCACGCTGATAATCATCCCTGACGACAATGCCACGCGCAGCGGCCACCATTTCCGATAATTTTTCCTGTTCGGGATCACGCGGGGCATCTGAGACGGGCTTTTTAAAAAGTGACATATTTACGTTCCTTACCAAGAGGATGCCTGAACATCCATAAAATTTATAATAACCTTACAATGATTGTGGCAGTGAAAAGGTTAATAAATCCTTTCTATTCTCCCATCCAGTTGGGTTCTTTTGTGATGCGTAGCAACATCGGGGCAAGAATGTTGGCATAGTCATCTGTCCAGACGGGCAAAGTGTCGCCGGAATAGGATTTCCATTTAGTGTAACGATGATCAACAATGCTGATGAGTTCGGTATTGCGGGTCATCATGGCAAAGATCGAGCCTTGCATCATGATATCCGGTTGAGCGAGCAGGCGGCCATAATTATGGCTGAAGCGGGGTACGGCATTGTGGGCCTCGGCCAGCGCCACGACAACCGGCGAGAGATCAAGAAAGCGGTTGGATATATGCACCACAATCAGGCCATGCGGCTTCAGTTTACGGAAATAGACGTCAAAGGCCTCCTTGGTCAGAAGATGCATCGGGATACTGTCGGAACTGAACGCATCAAGAAAAATCATGTCATAAGAGGCATCCGGTGCTTCGGTGATCCGCAGGCGGGCATCGCCCATGATAATACGGTAAGGGCTGCCGCAATCGGAAAGATAGGTAAAAAGATTTTTATCCTCGGCTATACGTTTCATAGCGGGATCGATTTCATAAAAAACAAAATCGCGACCTTTCTCAAAAAAGCAGGCCGTGCTGCCCAGCCCCAGCCCTAGCATGGCTACGGTTTGCGGTTCCTGCCCCTGCTGAATGTCTGAGAGCATGCCAAATACTTGCCCGCCCGGTGTACCCGCCGCATAATAACTGATGGGAGAGAGGCGGTATGCTTCATCAAGGGCCTGTGTTCCATGCAGTGTGGTGCCATGAAGCAGCATGCGCATGCCGCCCCTGTCTGAGGTCGTAACGCGGATCACTCCAAAGAAATTGCGTTCCATATGCAGGGCTTTGCTCAGGTAATCCCAGTTAAAACCGGGGTCGAGTGCCAGAATGATGAGCAACGTGGCGGCAAACCATGATGAATTACGACGACTGAGTTTGATTAAGGCTACGCCTATGGCGATTAGCACCATGATCATGATGGCGGCCGATTTGGTGGGCATGAGCGCAAACAGGGCCAGAAGAATGACCACCAGCGCAGGTTTATAATCTTTCTTGAAATCATCCCGGCTAAAATTTTTGTCGCCACTGATAAACGGTGCCAGCACACTGAAGCCCAGAACCAAGGCGTATTCGAGCGGTATAACGAAAAGCAACGGCGCAAGCAGGCTGTTAAAAATTCCACCTAGTACGCCGCCTAGCGACATAATCAGGTAAAACTCTGTTAGGTGTTGTGGGGTGGGTCTGCGGTGTGCCAGTGCCAGATGACAGGTGAGGGCGCAAAAGAAGAACGCGATCAGGTGAATGCTGACGGTTATGGCCTTCAAGGCGAACGGATCACGAATAAACAGCAAGGCAATCGCAATCAGGCCTAAGGCCTGCCAGCGATAGGCACGGGCGATGGAGAGAGTGCAAATGCGGGAAAACACAATAATAAATGTGAGCAGGTAGAGTGCCAGCGGCAGCACCCACAAGAGCGGCACCGCGGCAATATCGGTGGTAACATAGGTCGTAACCCCCAGCATCAGGCTCGAGGGAATAAAGGAGAGCAGCAGCCACATCAGGCGCATTTTGTTGGTGGGGGTCATGTTGTTGGCGGGCAGTTGCGGGTCAGGGGCGGTAATGGCCATCACGCCGTTGCGGCTGATAAAGCCAACCATGGCCACCAATACTGCCAGCAGCAGATATCCCACCATCCAGAACTGGCTTTGTTGCTGCACGCCCAGTAGGGGCTCAATGGCCAGAGGATAGAGCAGAAGGGCCGCCATGCTGCCGAGGTTGCTGGCGGCATAAAGAAAATAGGGGTTATGGGCATCGGGATGCTGGGTGGTGCTGAACCAGCGTTGCAACATCGGCGCTGTGCCGGCAATCACAAAGAAGGGCCCGCCTACCGCCAGTGCCAGCAAGCCGAGCAGCCAGGGTACCGGATTTTCCGTTACTGGCGGATTCTGCCAGCCTGCCGGGATCGCGATGGGCAGTACCAGCAGGCACAAGGCCAGTAGCCCCAGATGCAATACCGCCTGCGTCCGTATGCCAAGGTATTTGCTGGTCAGGTGGGCGTAGGCATAGCCCCCCAGCAGCATGGCCTGAAAGAACATCATGGCGGTATTCCAGACCCCGGGCGCGCCCCCCAACAGCGGCAACACCATTTTGCCAAAGAGCGGTTGAACCGAAAAAAGCAAAAAAGCGCTTAATATCAATGTGATAGAGAAAAGCGGGACGTAGAGTTTCAGCGATGCGGGCATGTCAGGTTCAACCTTTGCAAGCGGGGCCGATTCCAACTCTAGAAGATTGCCGGGTTTTTGCCAGTCCCCCCTTAAAGTGGATAAAAACAGTCCTGTATTTTTTCCTTGAAATCATAGGATAAAAGTGACATTTAAATGCGGACTTACATTGTCCGGTTTTGCAGCCGGGAGATAGAAAATGATTAAACTCTCACGCCTGACTGATTATGCGGTGGTGGTGCTGGCCGAAATGGCCCGTACCAACGGTGAATTGGCCGCGGCCTCGGTTCTGGCGGCAAAAACCGGAATTCCGGAACCGACCGTCTCCAAGGTTTTAAAAACCCTCAGCCGTAATGGCCTGATTTCCTCCGTGCGCGGTGTGGCGGGTGGGTACAAACTTGAACGCGCCGCCGGAGAAATTCCGGTATCGCTGATCATTGCCGCGATGGAAGGGCCGATCTCGCTGACCTCCTGCGTCTCGGGCAGTCATGAAAGCTGCGCGCTTGAGGGGTCTTGTTCCATGCATGGCCGCTGGAACCCGGTGAATGCCGCTATTCGTGGCGCGCTCGACAAAGTTACCCTCGCTGATATGAACAGGGGGCGTTTATAATGTCCTCCATCACACAGGAAACCATCGATCAGGTCGAAGCCCTCGGCGGCAAATACGAGGCCGGGTTTGTGACCGATATTGAATCGGAGAAGGCACCCAAGGGCCTCTCCGAAGATACCGTGCGTTTCGTCAGCGCCAAAAAAGGTGAACCTGAATGGCTGCTGGAGTGGCGCTTGAAGGCCTTCCGCCACTGGCAAACCATGCCAGAACCCACATGGGCCAAGGTCAATTTCCCTGAATTCGATTATCAGGATGCGTATTACTACGCCTCGCCATTAACCAAGAACAAACCGAAGTCACTGGATGAGGTTGACCCCAAGCTGCTCGAAACTTACGAGAAACTGGGAATCCCGCTGCGCGAACAGGAAATGCTCGCCGGGGTCGCGGTTGATGTCGTGTTCGACTCGGTATCGGTGGCCACCACCTTCCGCAAACAACTGGCGGAGCAGGGGATTATTTTCTGTTCGATCAGCGACGCGATCAAGGAACACCCGGAACTGGTGAAAAAATATCTCGGCTCCGTCGTGCCGTACCATGATAACAAACATGCCTGCCTCAATTCGGCGGTGTTTACCGATGGCTCTTTTGTCTATATTCCGCCCGGTGTCAAATGCCCGATGGAGCTTTCAACCTATTTCCGCATCAACGAAATGAACACCGGTCAGTTCGAACGCACGCTGATCATCGCGGACAAGGGCGCTTACGTCAGCTATCTTGAGGGCTGCACCGCGCCGATGCGTGATGAAAACCAGCTCCACGCCGCTGTGGTCGAACTGATTACCCATGATGACGCTGAAATCAAATACTCGACCGTGCAGAATTGGTACCCCGGCGATGAAAACGGCAAGGGCGGTATTTATAACTTCGTCACCAAGCGTGGCATGTGCGAGGGCAAAAATTCCAAAATCAGTTGGACTCAAGTGGAAACCGGCTCCGCCATCACATGGAAATACCCGTCCTGCATCCTGAAAGGGGATAATTCCCAAGGCGAATTCTATTCCGTCGCCATCACCGGCAATTACCAGCAAGCCGACACCGGCACCAAAATGATCCATATCGGCCGCAACACCAAAAGCCGCATCATCGCCAAAACCATCTCGGCGGGCAAATCAGACTCCACCTATCGCGGCCAAGTCAAAATCATGCCCAAAGCCATCAACGCCCGCAACTTCACCCAATGCGACAGTTTATTAATCGGCGACCAATGCGGCGCCCACACCGTCCCCTACATCGAAAGCCGCAACGCCACCGCGCAGTTAGAACACGAAGCCACCACATCTAAGATCGGCGACGACCAGCTATTTTATTGCCAGCAACGCGGCCTGAGCGAAGAAGCCGCGGTGGCCTTGATCGTCAACGGCTTCTGTAAGGAAGTCCTGCAAAACCTGCCGATGGAATTCGCCGTTGAGGCGCAGAAGCTGGTGGCAATCTCTCTTGAAGGGAGTGTGGGATGAAGAATACTAAAGATTTGGCGATTTTGAGTAGGATATTCCAAATAGTATTGCTGGCAATTTTTGCGTTTTCTATCAGTTTTTATTTTGATCTTGGAAATATGAGGGAAGGTTTGGGCTGCACTTCATATGGAATTGAGCTAACAGAATGTGATGCAGAGTTTTTCACATTTATGGTTTGGTTTCTTACGCCTTATGCCCTTTATACACTGCTGATGACGGTTATTATGTTTCCGTTAATTTTTACTAGTCTCCATGGTTTTGGCATGTTCATTGGAGCTATCATTGGAATTATTCTGCAGGTGTTTTCTGTAGCAGCATTCGTGATAACTATTTACGAGATGACTATAGGAAAAGTAGTTGCTGCAATTATGCCGCCAAAAGAGGAAAATGATGCTGCCAACTAAAAATCATCACCATTCGTCATCCCGGCGCAGGCCGGGATCCAAAGCCCTCTCCCATGGGGAGAGGGTTGGGTGAGGGGGTCGGTGGTTGGCGTTTTTCTGGTGAGATCATACGCCCTCACCAACTGCGGCTAAGTCCTTTGGACTAAGCCTTCGTATCCTCTCCCCACGGGAGAGGTAAAAAGAAGAAAGAGCTTGAGATGGTACAGATAAAAAACTTACACGCCTCTATCGCCGGCAAGGAAATCCTCAAAGGGCTGACGCTCGATATTCCGGATGGTCAGGTGCATGCCATCATGGGGCCGAACGGTTCGGGGAAATCGACGCTGTCTTATGTGATTGCGGGCCGTGAAGGTTATGAGGTCACGGGCGGTGAAATTCTGCTTGATGGTCAAAACATCATGGCGATGGCACCGGAAGAACGCGCCGCCGCAGGTTTGTTCCTCGCGTTTCAGTATCCGGTGGAAATTCCCGGTGTTGCCATGACCATGTTTATGAAGACCGCGATCAACGGCATCCGCAAGCAACGCGGGGAAGGCGAGATCGATGCGCTCGATTTCCTCAAACTGATGAAAAAGAAACAGGCCGAACTCGGCATGTCTGACGAGATGATGAAACGTGCCGTCAATGTCGGCTTCTCCGGCGGCGAAAAGAAACGCAACGAAGTCTTGCAGATGGCGATGCTGGAACCGCGCATGGCGGTGCTCGATGAAACCGACTCCGGCCTCGATATCGATGCGCTGAAAGTCGTGGCCGACGGCGTCAATAAGCTGCGCAGCGATAAGCGCAGCTTCCTCGTCATTACCCACTACCAACGTCTGCTCGATTACATCAAGCCCGATGTGGTGCACGTCATGGCCGCAGGAAAAATCGTCAAAACCGGCGGCCCGGAACTGGCGCTTGAATTGGAGAAAACAGGTTATGCGGAGTATGCCGCATGACCACGGCTACCGTCACAAAATTCCCTGAAAAATCTCCGTATCAACCCGATACGGCGGAGGGGATTTTGCGCGCTTACGAGGCTTTTGTGGCGGAGATTGACGATCAACCGCAATGGCTGGCCGATCTGCGCAAATCGTCACTGAAAGAATTCAAGCGCCGGGGCATCCCGACGCCGCGCCTTGAGGGCTGGAAATTCACCAATATCTGGCCGCTGGTGAAGGCCTATGGCGATAAAATCGGCCAGATCAAGGTTTCACATGATAATGTTGATGGTGTGATTATCACGCCGCTGCTGCAGATGCTGGATCAGGATTGGGTGAAGGCGGCGCTATCCGAAGACATGCCGCCGGGCCAGCACAACACTGAAAATACCCTCTGGCACCTCGGCAATATCTATCTACGCAATGGTATTGTGATTGATGTGCCCGCGAACACGGAAATCAAAAAATCACTGGAGTTGTTGACGTCGGCGGGAGAGGGCGCGTTCTTCACCGACCGCATGGTGATCCGTCTACAAAAGAATGCGCGGTTAACCATTGTCGAAGACCACTGGGGCAAAGGCGCATTTTGGAAGAACCGCCTGACCCATATTGTGCTGGAGCCCGGTGCCAAGTTAACCCATATCCGCATTCAGGATGATTCCGATAAGTCTGTTTATACCCAGACCACCAATGTTCATGTGGGTCGTGATGCGGTTTATGATGCGGTCGTGCTGTGCAGCGGCGCGGCGCTCAGTCGTAATCAGGTGCGCGTGACGCTGGATGATACGTGTGCCAGTTGCCATCTGAATAGCGCAACATTGCTGCGCGGCGAACAATTGGGTGACACGACGATTCTTGTCGAACACCGTGCCCCACATTGCCAGAGCAACCAGAATATCCGCACCGTTCTCGATGGCCGCGCCCATGGCGTGTTTCAGGGCAAGGTGCATGTGCACCAGCCCGCGCAAAAGACAGATGGTTTCCAGATGTCACGGGCGTTGTTGCTCTCCGAAGGTTCCGAAATGGACACCAAACCGGAACTGGAAATTTACGCCGATGATGTGAAGTGTTCGCACGGCGCCACTACCGGGCAGCTTGATCAGGAGCCTCTTTTCTATATGCAATCGCGTGGTATCGAAGAAAAAACTGCCAAGGCGCTGCTGATTCAGGCATTTGTGGCTGAAGTGTTTGAAAATATAGAGGATGAAGGGTTAAAAACCGCGCTGGAACGGAAGGTCGAGGCATGGCTAAAGCTGTAGCACAGAAACCGCAACGCACGATGGCCGATTACCGTGCCGATTTCCCGATTTTGGCAAAGGCGATGAACGGTAAACCTGTGGCCTATCTCGATACGGGCGCCAGTGCCCAGAAGCCGCAAATCGTGATTGATACGATGAAGGATGTCATGGAAACCCATTACGCCAATATCCACCGGGGCCTGTATGAATTCAGCCAGATCACTACCACTGAGTTTGAGGCTGTACGCAGCAAGGTTGCCGGATTTATCGGAGCGGGTGCCGCAGATGAAATAATCTTTACCCGCAATACCACCGAGGCAATCAATCTGGTGGCGCAGAGCTGGGGCCGCAAGGTACTGCAGCGTGGTGATGATGTCGTGATTACAGAAATGGAGCATCACGCCAATATCGTGCCGTGGCAACTGGTCTGCGGCATGACGGGCGCGAAACTGAAAGTGGTGCCTGTCAATGATGATGGCACACTTAATCTGGCGGCGTTCGAGCATTTGGTGACAGACAATACGAAAATTGTTTCTTTTGTTCATGTGTCGAATTCTCTGGGCACCATCAATCCGGCGAAAAAGATAATTGAGATTTGTAAGGCAAAGAACCCGGATGTCACGATGCTGGTCGATGGATCGCAATCCGTGGTCCATGGCCCGGTGAATATACAGGATATCGGCTGCGATTTTTTTGCCTTTACCGGGCATAAACTCTATGGCCCCACCGGCGTAGGGGTCTTGTGGGGCCGGGCGGATATACTCGAACGCATGCCACCCTATCAGGGCGGCGGCGATATGATTGAACGGGTGACGTTCGAAAAGACCAGCTTCAAGGAAGCCCCTGCCAAATTTGAGGCCGGGACCCCGGCGATTGTCGAGGTGATCGGGTTAGGGACCGCGATTGATTATGTGCAAGGGATTGGCATGGCTGCGATAGCCGCGCACGAAAAATCCCTGTTTGAGTATGCGATGAAGGAACTGGCCGCCGTGCCGGGGTTAACCTATTACGGCACCGGGCCGGAGAAGGCCGGGATTATCAGCTTCCGCGCTGACTGGGGCCACCCCAGTGATATTGGTATGATCCTTGATCAGTGCGGCGTAGCGGTACGCAGCGGTCATCATTGTTGCCAGCCCTTAATGCAGCGTTACGGGGTTGAAGCGACGGTGCGTGCCTCCTTTGGGCTATATTCGAATAAGGATGATATTGCGGCTTTAGTCGCCGGACTACAAAAGGCACGTTCGTTGTTGGGAAGCGGAACATGAAAAAACTGATATTGCTGATTATATTGTTTGTCATCGCTGCCGGGAGTGCCGGAGGGGCTTGGTATTATTTTATCGGAGCCAAGCAAACCGTGATCAAGCGCGCCTGTCTGGAGCAATCCTTGGATCCAGTGGTGAGGCGGGTTTACGGCGATGTTGAGGGTCTATGTGCCTGTACCTCAAAAATTGATGTGCGTCGTCCTCAGGAAGAACGAAAAGCTGCGGGGCAAAAATGCCTTGACCTTTATTCCCGTGAAAATATGATCGAGCGCTGCGGAAATATGGTGGCTCATATACGGGACACTGAGAATAAGATTCTGAATTGTGAATGTTTCTATACAGAATACACCCGTGAAATGTCCGATATCGCCATGACGATGCTGGCGGACGGCAATATACCCAGAGAGCAGGGTTTGGTGATTGTCGATCGGGCGATTGCCTCTTGCAGCAAGTGATATAGATTAAAATGATGATGAAAGCTGTAGCTGACGAAGACATGGTTAAAAACGCCTTGGGCGATGAGTACGACGAGATGGCCGAGCCACCGATTGCCGAGGTGCCGCGCACCCATGCGTTATGGCCCGCGATCAGTCGCGCCCTGCGTGAGGTGTACGACCCGGAAATTCCGGTGAATGTGTATGAACTGGGTCTGATTTATAAAATTGAGGTCAAGGAGAATGAGGGTCGTAAGGCCGACCTCGATGTGAAGATGACACTGACATCGCCGCATTGCCCGGTGGCGCAGGAAATGCCGGGCATGATCCAGAACGCGTTGTTTCCGATTGAAGGGGTGGATCATGTCGATGTTGAAATTATTTGGGAGCCTGCATGGGAGCCATCAATGATGGCTGAAACTGCCAAGCTGCAACTCAATATGTTTACGTGAAACAGGAGAGATAATCATGGGAATCATTCCAGCAACGGTCACTGAAACGGCGCGTAATCGTATCCTTGGGCAGGCCAGCCAGTCACAAGGCGCAGTGGGGATTACCTTATCGATTGCCAAAGGTAAGGGCTGCGGCGGTAATGAGTATAAATGGGGGCAATTTGTCC
>JAMPXY010000058.1 GCA_023700945.1 Alphaproteobacteria bacterium
AGGTGTCTGGAAAAAAGTGGATATTGGCGGACACAGTTGTGGCATAAAATCCGATGGAACGCTCCTGTGTTGGGGATATAACTGGAGTGGTCAGCTTGGGGATAGCTCAACAACTGATCGTCTCATCCCCACGGCGGTTTCAGGAGCAGGGACTTGGACAGATGTTGCTGCGGCATATGAGCACACGTGTGGAATTAAGACAGATGGTTCGTTATGGTGTTGGGGATATAACAGTGGAGGACGGCTCGGGGATGGCACAACAACACAGCGTCTTATACCCACGGCTGTCAGTGGTGGCGGTACGTGGAAACAAGTTTCAAATGCAAAGTTTAATACCTGTGCTATTAAGACTGATGATACGCTGTGGTGCTGGGGTGATAATTCTTCCGGAAGACTCGGAGACGGCACGACGACCCAACGTCTTGTACCCACGGCTGTCAGTGGCGGCGGTACGTGGAAGAAAGTAACATCGGGTCTATCTCACACCTGTGCCATTAAGACTGATGATACGCTGTGGTGCTGGGGTAGTAATAGTGTTGGACAGGTTGGGGATACCACTACAACGCAACATCTAGTCCCAACGCAGGTGTCAGGCGGGGGGAGTTGGAAGGATGTGACCGCCTCCTGGCAGTCCACTTGTGGCGTGTTTGTCTCGGGTCAGGCATTTTGTTGGGGTAGTAACCAGTATGGGGCATTGACTGCTACTGAGGCTTCAGCCCCATATCGAACATCCGGTGTACAGCCTGTCTGCAGTAATCCTACAGGTCGCGCCGGAACGGTGCTTTACAACGCCGATCACAATACTTTGCAATATTGCGACAGTGTGGGTTGGGTGCGGATTGGCAAATAGGCCAGAGGCTTGTCACTTATTACAAATCAATGAGTTAGTAACGGGCGGCAATGTGGTTAATCTGGGGCTAACCCCCAAGAAACAAACGCTTTTTAATTGATTCCTAAGGCCGCCCTGCTACCCTTGAAAGTGGGGGCTGTTTAAGGGGGCCCGCAGGCAAGGGGTGCCGCGTATGGCCAAAACCATAAGATTTATTCTTGGGCTTATCAGTGTGTTGACGCTGGGCGTCTTGCTGCACCCTGCCGCCGCTTATGCAGCCTGTTCTTCACCCGCCGGACAGACTGCCGAGATTGTCTATAACAGTGATGCCAAAGTCTTTCAGTATTGCAACGGCACAGACTGGGTGCGGATGAGCCAAGAGGCAGGAAGCGGCAGCGGTGGCTGCAATCTGGGTGCGGCGGGCACATTCGCTGAAGGTGAGCTGATCTACGATAAAGACACCCGTACTTTAACCGGTTGTACCGGGAGTACGCAGACAGCCTTGGGGCCAGTGGGCGGGGGCAAGCATGGCTGGCTGCAAGTTGCTGTGGGGGAGTCCTATACATGTGGTATCCGCACTGATAACAAACTTTATTGCTGGGGTGCCAACTCGCTAGGGCGTACAGGACTGGGTGTTTCCTCTGGGCAGGCGCGCGTCCCGGCGGAAGTGACGGGCGGCGGTTCATGGAAACAGGTTGCAGTCTCCACTTATCATACTTGCGGTATCAAATCTGATGATACGCTCTGGTGCTGGGGGTATAATGTTTCTGGCCAATTAGGTGACAATAGTACAACGCAGCGCCTTGTGCCGACAGCAGTGAATGGTGGCGGGACATGGAAGCAAGTCGATGTCGGACAAGGTTATCACACATGCGGGATAAAATCCGATGATACGCTGTGGTGCTGGGGCAATAATGCGAATGGCCGTACGGGGCTGAACACGGCAGCGGGAAACACCCTTGTTCCCACGCAGATTTCAGGCGGCGGCACGTGGAAACAGGTAAGCGCTGGCAACGAACATGCTTGCGGTATCATGTCTGATGATACGGCGCGTTGCTGGGGGCGGAATAATAACGGTGAAATAGGAGATAACTCGAGTACGCAGCGCCTTGTGCCGACGGCACTCAATGGCGGTGGGACGTGGAAACAGATATCGACAGGAGGCAGCAGCCACACATGTGGCATCCGGATGGATGATACGGCGCGCTGCTGGGGTGCCAACTGGTCGGGCCAATTGGGTGACAATTCAATAACGCTCAGGCTGGTGCCGACGGCGCTTAGCGGTGGCGGTACATGGAAACGTGTGAGCGCTGGCAGTGGTCACACGTGCGGGGTTCGTTCCGATGACACAATGCGTTGCTGGGGAAGTAACAGCAATGGCAAGCTAGGTGATAATACTCTGACAAGCCGCACTGTGCCGACGGCCTTATATAGTGGCGGGGTGTGGAAATATATGGACGTAGGGGGAAATAATACCTGTGGTATAAGGTTGGACGATGTCCTTTACTGCTGGGGTTCTAATAATTATAGCCAGCTTGGCGAGAATACGGCGCCTGAAACAGCTGTTCCGTTGCCTCTCACCGGTAATACTTCCTGGAAGCAGGTCAGTATCGGCACCTACAGCGCTTGTGGCATTAAATCTGACGACAAGCTTTATTGCTGGGGAGAAAATTACGAAGGCGAGATGGGGTACGGGGCGCAGTATGATTACAGCAGCCAGCCCGGGGAGGTGTCCGGCGGTGGCAGCTGGAAATTCCTCAGCGCCAGCAACGGGCGCTATCACACTTGCGGGATCAAGTCGGATGATACGCTCTGGTGCTGGGGGGCTAATGACGGACGGCTGGGTGATAACACCACGACACGGCGCCTTGTGCCAACGGCTGTTTCGGGCGGAGGAACATGGAAGTTTGTCAGTGGGGGTAGTGCTTTCACCTGTGGCATCAAATCGGATGATACGCTCTGGTGCTGGGGAATAAATGGCAGTGGGCAGTTAGGAGATAACTCAATAACGACGCGCCTTGTGCCGACGGCGGTGAATGGCGGTGGAACATGGCTGACAGTCAGTGCCGCCAATGGCTATGCCTGCGCAATTAAACTGGACAATACACTCTGGTGCTGGGGTAGCAATAGCGATGGAAGAACGGGACTGAATACCGCCGCAGGGACGACGCTTGTTCCGACGCAAGTTTCCGGTGGTGGCAGTTGGCAGCAGGTTGTGACAGGCTATAACGCTACATGCGGCCTCAAGACGGATGGATCAGCCTGGTGCTGGGGTACTAATTGGTATGGTAATCTGGGCGACGGCACTTATGACGACAGCCTTGTTCCCGTCGCGGTTAGCGGCGGCCATACGTGGAAGCAGATAGCATTTGCAGACAACATCGACTATCAGTGGGCGCATGTGTGCGCCGTCAAGACAGATAATACGGTCTGGTGCTGGGGAGCAAATGATTCAGGACAGTTGGGTAATGGAACATTTGACGATAGTCTTGTCCCGGCATTGGCCAATGGCGGCAACGCATGGGCGCAGGTGACGGTCAACAGCGGCAATACTTATGCGATATCCATCAAGGGCGGGCAGCTTTATGGCTGGGGCTTAAATGATTATGCCAAGCTTATGGATGATGATACAATTCCCTTAGATCGCATGACCGGCGTCACACCGGCCTGTAGCGATCCGACAGGGGTGGCCGGGACGTTACTATTCAATGCTGATCATAATGTTATGCAATATTGCGACGGTGTAGGTTGGGTACGGGTCGGCAAGTAGACCTACGGCGCACCGATAATCACATGACGTACCATTTTCTGCGCGGTATTGGCCAGATCGAGGCGATTGCTGAAATCTTTGGGGTTCAAGGGCGGCAGGGCGGTGACCTCGAGCGTCATACCGGGACAACTCAGGATATTCCAGAAATGTTTGATGCCGTGGGTGTCGCCCCAGCAATAAAGCGCCTGTGCGGCGTCATCTGTGGTGGCGTCTTTGCCTGCCACCTCAATCACGCGGATGGCCACCGGCTGGACCAGTAAGTCGCGCTCGACGGTGAGGGGCTTATTATCCCTATCCACGGCTTCGTTAAACAAAATCTTGAAAAGGCCTGCTTTGAACTGGCCGACATCGCGGCTCTTGCCGTTTTTGGTGTGGCTTTCGGGGAAGAAAATAATACTCTCGCCACGGTTTAAGGTGCGGGTGATTTTAAAATGTGCCTGCGGCAGGTAAGCCTTGGTGCGTTCGATGAACATGGTATTGAGGCCTTTGCCGATTCCCGCCGCCAGCGGGCCCACGACGGGCCAGTGTACGATATCTGCCATGGCCACAAAGGCCCCATCAAAGCGGCTGCCCATAACAAATCCGTCGAGCGAGGACAGATGATTGGCCACCACGATTTTTTGTCGGCCATCGTCGGGGTCACCCTTGTAGTTAATTTTAATATTGAAGAGATCGCACAGTTTTCGGTGCAATAAACGTGGCAGGGCCTTTTTATCGGCCAGAAACGGGCTGGCAACGGCGTGAGCCAGCGGTAGTCCAACCAGCAGGCAGGCGGCCGCCACTGCCCTGCCCATCGCCCGTAAAACTTTCATCCCGTGTTCCTTAAAGTCTTTCATTATTGTTGGGTTTACTATAGGAAATGCAGGCTGTTGCCGCAAGCATGGCGGTTAAGCATTTGGAAAAATAGCATTATATGAAGAGCGTTATGTCAGAACAGAACCAGACCCGGATTCTTGTACGTGATTTTATAGTCCCGGCACGGATTGGTATTTATCCGCATGAACATCAGGCCGCGCAGCGTATCAGTGTTTCGTTGGAGGTGTTGCTACGTAATCATGAAATTCGTCGCGATGATATTGAAGATACCATGTCTTATGAAGGATTGGTGCAGGCCATTCGTGATTTGCCGAAACAGCATTTTAACCTAGTTGAAATACTGGCCGAGCATCTGGCGGGGGTGGCGTTGCAGGATGACCGGGTTGATGCTGTGACGGTCACGGTTGAAAAACTCGATGTCTATCCCGAAGGTCGTGTCGGCACCCAGATCGTTCGGGTCAGATAACTACTTGACCTTGGGGGGCGCCTTCAGATTTACAGTCAGCGGCTGGCCATCACGCGTTACCTCAACAACAATTATTTTTCCCTCTTCCAGACTGTCCATGCTGGCGGTTACCTGTTTGTGGTCAGGTTGTTTGATACCGTCCCAGCTCAGGATTACATCACCTTCCTGTAAACCCATAGAGACAGCAGGGGTATCGGGAAAAATTTTATGTACGGTGGTAATACCGGTGCGGTAGTTAGTGTTGATATTGAGACCCCAGCGTAATTTTCTTTGCGGAAAGGGGTAGCCGTCCTTGTTAAAATCCCAGTCGAGAAAGGCGTCGGCATAGGGCAGGGGGCGGGCCATATCAAAATGCCAGTCATTGTCGATATTGAAACGGATATTTTCCATCATGGTGCGAAAATCAAGCCGCCATGAGCCATCTTCCAGCACCAGAAAATAAGGTGCGCATTTGCGCTGTTCAACCTTATAGCGGACAACAGCACGTTGTCCGTCTTTGACGTAGAGAGTCTTATCGATTTTACATTTTCTGTAAGCATTCAGTTCATTTTTCATTTGGGCCGGGGTCACGACCCATTTACGTTTCAACGCCTGTGTATTGGCTGAATAGATATCAAGGTCAGGTGATTTCATTCCCTTTGACAGCGCAAAGTGATAGGCGGCGACCACTTGTTCCGGGGTCATGCCTTGGGGTTGCGGTGACGCGCTGTTCGGGCCTGAGGAGGTGGGGTAATCGTAGCCGCTACCGATCATGGCTTTGGTCTTGGCCCCTGCGCCGATAGCTAAATTATCTGGCAATTGTTCGGGCGGAATGAACTCCTTGCCGTCTTGTGCCTCTTGCGCCCGGGTAACGATCATTTCGGTTGTGGCGAGGATGCCGTCAGCTACCCGGCCAGCCTGAAAGAAAGGCACCATTTGTCGTTGCTGGAGGTAAGCGACAAAGCCGTCAGTATAGACAGCATCAAGGCCTGCCGAAATTTCAAGACGTACCTCGTTCTGGACTGGATCCAGCAGCAAAAACATGCCTTTCTTGGTCTTACTGTGTGCACCAATTCCGGCTGAGTTAAATGTCTTGGCAGCAAACAACGATATATCGCCAATGTTAGCGGCAACCATGATCCGGTAATCAATATCATAACGCTCGCGCAAGGCCGTATGATAGATTTCTAAATCTTTCATCTGCTGGTCGGTGAAGATGTCCGCATTATCGCAGACCAAATCTTTGTGGCAGCGTGATTTGGCATGACCGACACCGGAACTCATCAGGCAAAAAATGAATGCCAGTAAAATCAGAACAAGGAAGGGACTTTTGATTCTATGATGAGCGGATCTCATGAAATTACATCCTCGTCTTATTCTTCAGTCCCCTCTGGGGGTTCTTCAGCGGTGCTTCCGGCGTTATCAAAAGACAGCTTCGGCGCATGGGCGGCATCTTCATCAGCTTTGAAATAGGCTTTGCGCTGGAAGTTACCCAAACCGGCAATCAGGCTCCCTGGCATCTTGCGAATAGATGAGTTGAATTGCCCTACCGCTTCATTAAAGGCCATACGCGCGACATTGATCCGGTTCTCGGTTCCCTCCAATTGGGCTTGCAATTGTATAAACTGATCAGAGGAACGTAAGGTCGGGTAAGATTCGACAGCAAGCATCAGATTGCGAACCTGCCCGCCGAGATTTTGTTGTGCCTTGGCCAAGGAGGCCATATAGGCATCATCATTGAGGTGGGTGATGGCGTCCTTGCCTATTTCTTGTACTTTGGCATTTTCTTGTACAACAGTATCAGCTTGCGACCGTAGCCGTGTGACATCGGTCATGGTCTGGTTTTCATGTTCAATGTAAGTTCTGACGCTGCTGACCAGGTTGGGGATCAGGTCAGCGCGGCGCTGATAATTGCTTTCTACTTGCGCCCAGGATGCCAAAACATTCTCTTCTTTATTGACCAACCCATTATAACACAGCGCAAACCATATCAGAGAGCCAATCAAAGGCAGGCTGATAAGGGCAATACTGACGAGAGTTGAGAGTGATTTATTCATTTCTCCAACCTTTCCTGATTGATTGAGAATCTCTGATACATTTTGAATTGTTTGTGATGATGTGTCGGCAACGGTTTGCGATATGGCGGGATCGTTAGTCAAAACCATCCAGCATAAACCCAGCAGGACGTTTCCTGCGACTGCCACGGCCATATATTTGTATGAAAACTGGCTATGAAACTGAATCTCTTTGGCGCGTGCCACATTGTCCTGCAGACTTTTTTTCAGGAGGGCAGCCTCTTCGTCTGATATTTTGCCTTTGGCCATAAGTTCGTTGATTTTTTTATCAAATTTCACTTTGGATCTCCCTGATGCGGCGAATACCTTCTTCTGATTTGATCGTGCCTTTATCGATCCCTTCAAGAATGGTGGCGATCAAATTATCATCGTCAGATTTTAGTTTGGCAATAGTGGCGATCAACTCGTCTATCTTTCGCCGCAATGTCGGGTAGCTGATACCGATTTCCGTCGCCATCTCCTTCAGATTACCGCCACATAGAATCATCTGTTCTGCCAGAACCCTCATATCAACTGGCAGCCGGGCTAGCCGGGGCAGGGTGAAGTTACCTTCCATGACGATGCCACAATCGCCGCATTTCAACTTCGAGAGGGCTAGTTTCCCTTTGCAGACAGGGCAGTCAATCATCTGAGCGCCTTTAATTTATTTAGCTACACTCTAACACTATCATGGATTTTTGATAAAATCAATTAAATCGTGTTTGTTTTTGAATAAAATTGATATTTATATAAATTATTTTAATTTTTTGCATGGATTTTGGGGTGGGCTGTGCAGCTCTATGGCGGTGATTGACTGATCCCCTTTTCAGGATCGGGGAACCTCCTATAATGGGTCGTCTTGCTTGAAGGAGCTTTTATGCGCTTAATTCTGAGAAACAATGTTTTACGACTGGCTGTGATAGCCGTTGCTGGTCTGGCAGGTGGGGCGGCGGCCTCTTTAGTTTTTTCTCCCGTTCCGTCGAAGGCTACCGATTCAGTAGCAGGGGAAGTAACCAATTTTTTCTCCGTCTATGATGGTCTTAACTCCAAAGGAATTGAAACCTACGTCAATAATGGTTATCCGGCACAAAACATCTATGCCATGGATGGCATGGTGCGCTTGCAGCAGGGACTTTATACTCAAGGAGCCGAAGCAGGCTTGCCGATGGTGGCATTCTGGGATAATGGCGGCAGCATGCGTATGTTGTTTCGTCTGGCGGGGGGCAATCAGTCCCCGGTGATCGTGATGAAAGATCGTACAGGTCGTGACCGTGTTGTGTTTGGCCTGAATTTAAATGATCCGGCAGAAGAACCTTTCATGGCGCTGTTCGATAAGACGGGTGCCAAGAAAACTTTGTTCGGATCTTACTGATGAGAGATAAACGTACAGCTATAGATATTTTGGTACTGGGGGTGGCCGCCTTTATCGGGGGCTTTGGTATGAGTTATATCATCGCTGGAACCACCGAGGCGCGTGCCGCCCGTGCCCAGACCAGTTTCTATCGTGTGGCTGATCGCTACAACCATAAAGGCATTGAAATGTATGTTGATAAAGGATCTCCCGGGCAGGTTTTTTATGACATGGACGAAGGGATGCGTTTGCAAATGGGGCTTTATCCCCCAAGTCCGCAACATCCTCCCAAGGAAATTGATCTCCCCTTGCTGGCATTATCTGACCAAGGCGGTGAAATCCGTTTGCTTTATCGACTGGACGGCCTGGGGACGAATAACTCACCCCTGATCATCATGAAGGACTCCAAGGGCCAAAATCGCCTGATCATGGGGTTGTCATTAACGGATGAGGGGGAAGAGCCTTTTCTTGCTACTTATGATACCGCCGGACAGCAAACTAATATCATAGGCAATTTTGTGAATCCGATGCAGTCTGCTGCCGCAAAAGGAAAGAAGGCTAAATTCAAACTGCCGTGGCAAAAAGGCTGATAATTTTTGATGCGGGAAAGAAAAAGGCCGCTATTGCGGCCTTTTTATATGCGCTATTTCAAAAACTTTGTCAGGCGGCTTTGGCTTTGGCAGTTTTTAATGCCTGATCAAGATCTGCCATCAAATCTTCCGGGGCTTCGATGCCGATCGATACGCGAATGACATCCGGCCCGCACCCGGCTGCGATTTTTTGCTCATCGGTCAACTGGGCGTGAGTGGTGGATGCCGGGTGAATAATCAGGCTGTGGGTATCGCCAATATTGGCCAGATGACGGAACAGTTGTACGTTTTCCACCAGCGCGGTACCCGCGTTGTATCCGCCCTTAAGGCCGAAAGTGAAGAGTGAGCTGGCCCAGCCGTTACGCATATATTTTTGTGCGTTCTTATAATAGGGGCTGGAGGGCAAACCTGCGAAGCTGACCCAGCTCACGGCTTCGTGCTTGCTGAGATACTCCGCCACCTTGATTGCGTTTTCGGAATGGGCGCGCATCCGTAAGGGAAGCGTTTCCATGCCGAGCATCGTCAGGTAGGCGTTCATCGGCTGCTGGTTCATGCCGAGGTCACGCAGGCCCACTGCGTGATTATACATGGCGTAAGGGCATTCCTTGAAATCGCGGGCGAAGATCACGCCGCGATAACCGGATACTTCGGTGGTCAACTGCAGGAATTTCTTGGCGTGTTTCATCCAGTCGAATGTTCCGCCATCGACGACCGCGCCGCCCATGGCCTGTCCGTGGCCGCTGAAATATTTGGTGGTCGAGTGCACGACGATATCAGCGCCGTAATCAAACGGTTTGCACAGATAAGGCGTTGCCACTGTGTTATCGACGATCAGCGGAATGCCTGCGTCCTGCGCAATCTTTGCGTAGAATTCGAGGTCGGGGATGACGCCTTGCGGGTTGGACAGGCTCTCAATAAAGATCAGTTTCGTCTTCTCGGTGATCTTGCGTTTGAAGTCTTCCGGCTTGTCGGGGTCGGTGAAATGGCAGGTCCAGCCGAACGAGCGTGAGAAGGTGTCGCGGAACTGTCCGGCGCTGCCGCCATAAAGTTTTTGTGTGGCGACGAATTCATCACCAGCGCTCATTAATGCACTGAAGGCGAGCAGGTTGGTAGACAGACCGGATGAGGTGCAAGTGGCTCCTGTTCCGCCTTCAAGCGCCGCAATTTTTTCCTCGAGCTGTGCCACGGTCGGGTTGGTGACGCGTGAATAGATGAAGCCGGGTTCTTTCAGTGCGAAGACATTAGCGGCGTGCTTGGTGTCACGGAAGACATAGGAGGATGACTGATGGATAGCGGGGCTGGTGGCGCCAGTTACTGGATCGGGTTTGGTGCCACTATGCACCGCCAGAGTTTCGAACTGCAGCTTGCTTGGTGTCGTTTTTTTCATATCAGGAATCCCGTTTGTCTAGTCGTTTTAAATTGCTTGGCGGGTAGCGTAACGTGACACCGCAGGGACAGCAAGCTGCGGCGCAATATAACGAACTGGATATTCTTTGTTATTGATTAGGGAAATACATAAAGATTAGGGGCTGCCTAGGTATCCTGATGTCTTTTCTTTTGCCCAAGGGTTGGCTAGCGGGTCGCCCACCAGCAGGGCCTGAAATGTTTGTTCCAGACTTTTCCAATAGGCCTCGACAAGTGTTTGTCCAGAGGTGTAATGCGCAATTAATACGGCGGGGTTCGCGAATTTTTCTTTGTGAACGCAAGGTTCGCTGACTGCGCCAAATGCGCCGGTAGCCCCTGCAGCGATTAGTTCTGTGGCTTTTGTGTGTCCTGTGTTGTGTTCCAGCATGCCGCCACTAGACGTCAAATTATCTATAATGGCCCCCGGTGGATATATGTTCTTGAGATTGGGAATGCTCATCATTCCTTGAAAATAAAAGTAGGTATCGTTTGTATCACTAATAGAGTCTGCATTTATTAAATGAATATCTATATTTTGATTTATAGCTCTACCGAGAAAAGCATGGTCGAATACCTCAGCACGCTCGTTACGAATGTTATCCGAGGTGTTCATAATATAGGCTTTTCCTTTTGGATGCGTCGCTTGTGCCGAAAGGCCGCGATCTATTAAGGCTTTGGTTTCTTCGAATGTAGATGAGGCTAGAAGCATGGATGGGCGTATGCCGAACTGCGAATAAGGCAGACGTGAATAGCTGTTAAAATACGGGTTGAAATCGCTAAATCCACAATATCTAGCAACATTTTTATTGTCACAGCCTGAGGCTAAAAATCCGCGTGATATGGCGGATGTTATTGAATTGCATTCAACTGCATGAGGATTCGTCCAGGCAATCGCTATTGCCTGGACATATGGGGGAAGCGCCTGGTCAATTTTCTGTTTTGCGGGAGCGAATGTTGCACGGCTGATTCCTGCTCTTACGGGCAGTTGTACATGCACAATATTTGCATCGGGGATGTTTCTTTTAATACGATAATATTCACCTATTTCAATGCTGACCGGGTCGTTGTCGTTAATGACTAATCCTAATTGTTCCGGTATCAGTCCTGAGCTTGTACGCTTTGCGGCTGGTCCCGGGGACTTTCCTTGCCAGGCTCTAAGAATATCGCCGTCAATATGATCTCTTTTTCCGTCGAGATTGAAATCAAGATGGGGGCGCAGGTCATCTGTTTGGGGTAGTTTTTCAAATAGCTCAATGTCATGAGCGTCAACAATCATGTCATTATTCAGGTCGGGATCACAGGCGGTGCCAAAGCCATCGGCGTCGCTGTCCTGCTGCATAGGGTTATCCAGTAACAGGCAATTATCGATTTTGTCAGGAATGCTGTCTCTATCGCTGTCCGATTGCATCAGGGGGTCCGCTTGCTGCGCGTTTACGGCTGCAAAGGGGACGATTAACAAAGATAGGCACATTAGAATGCGCAGGGTGTTTTTCATTTTTTCTATATTAATCAGGTGGTTACTTTACTTGTTACGTGAGGTAAAATAATACCTCAGAACTAATCTTCTGTTTTCATGTGATTTTTTGTTGACTTGATGTTGCTTGCACGGCATAACTCGGCGTTCTTAAGAAAGAGAGGCCTTATCTGCCTGGAAAGTTTGAAGCAGAAGGGTTCTAAAAACAAGGTGAAAGATAATGAAATCCTATTACATCAAGCCTGCAGAGGTGAACAAGAAATGGGTTCTGATCGACGCACAGGACGTTGTCCTTGGTCGTCTGGCCGGTGTTGTTGCAACTCGTCTGCGTGGTAAACACTTGCCCCAATACACCCCGAATGTTGATTGCGGTGATAATGTCATCATTATCAATGCCGAAAAAGTGGGTATCACAGGCCGCAAAAAAGAGCAGAGCCTGTTTTACTGGCACACCGGTTACCCGGGCGGTATCAAATCCCGTACATGGGGTCAGATTCTGGATGGCAAGCATCCCGAGCGCGTAGTTTACAAGGCTATTGAGCGTATGATGCCCAAGCATCGTCCGCTGGCGCGCCAACAAATGTCTAACCTGCGTGTCTATGCGGGCAGTGAACATCCGCATGCGGCCCAAAATCCGGAAATTCTGGATGTTGGCGCGATGAACCCGAAGAACAAGAGGTAATTTCAGATGGCTCCTAGAAAGAAAACAGAAGCGAAAGCTGAAGGCTCCCTGCAGGATCTGGCACAAGTGGCCGGTAATAACACGATGGGTAATGCCCTGAGTGCTGCGGGTGCTGTAAAGGAAGAAGCCGCGCCCCGCGTGCAGAAACTGGACAAGCAGGGTCGCGCTTATGCAACAGGTCGTCGTAAAGACGCAGTAGCTCGCGTATGGCTAAAGCCTGGTAAAGGTCAGGTCATCGTCAATGGTCGTGATCAGACTGTGTATTTTGCACGTCAGACACAGCGCCTGATCCTGAATCAGCCATTCCTGATCGCAAACCGCGTGGGTTCCTTCGATGTTATGTGCACGGTGGCTGGCGGTGGTCTGTCCGGTCAAGCCGGTGCCGTTCGTCATGGCATTTCTCGTGCCCTGCAAAATTACGAACCGGAATTGCGCGCTGCATTGAAAAAAGCGGGTCTGTTGACACGTGACAGCCGTACGGTTGAACGTAAGAAAGTGGGCCTTCACAAAGCACGCCGCTCCAAACAGTGGGCGAAGCGTTAATAATAATTGGTTTGGCGACGGTAAAAGAGGCGGGAATTTCCTCCTCCCAGATAATAAGAAAACGCTCCGGTTTACGCCGGGGCGTTTTTTTATCCCAAATTTATCCACAGGCTTGATCGCCGAGTATTGTGTGAATTTCTTATATTTCAAAAGGTTA
>JAMPXY010000059.1 GCA_023700945.1 Alphaproteobacteria bacterium
ATGGCGGATTGCGTGGGGGGCACTGCTCCATGACGTTATCTCATAAGGGATTAGGTGTGGCAGCGAGCATATGCGTGAATCTAAATTCATTCTCAGTGGAAGATCTTACGATTGGGGCGCTACAGATTGTGAGCTTTTATCACGATCATCCGGATGCGCGCTATAAAGGTCGTTATAAGGATTGGCGAGATTTTGATATATTTGAAATGCCGCAGGGATACGCGCTTTTTGCACCGGACGACGATAGACCTGCAGATGTGCCGCTCTTTCCCCGAACAGGAAAAAACACGTGCCTGATTAAAGGCGTGTCGGACTATGGTTCTCCCGGTGAAACTATCCGCATCTCAGGAAAAACGCTGTCTTACGGCGTTTAAAGTCTGTCAGGGCGTTGGCGCCGCCCCGCCCATCCCGCCACCGATGATGCTCATCAGATCAGTGCCGTTCAGCAATTGCTTGCCATCGGCAGTGACTTCGACATCATAGCTGCGGATCGGTTGACCCTTGGCATTGGTGCCTTGCTGGCCCACGACTTGCAGAAAGGTCAGGGCCTGCAAGGCATTGCTGGCGCTGACCTTGTTTTCAGCGCTGGTGGCGGGGTCGTTGGCGATTGCCTGCAGTGAGGCCAAGATGGTTTCAAGGCCAAAGACCTCGAGCCGGAGCTTGGCGGTGCCACCGAGCAGGGCTTGAATATTGGCTGCCGCTGAGCCGTTCAGTGACAAGTCATATTGATCGGATTTGCTGGCGCCGGTATTGACCACCTTGATTGTGGCTCCGGCATCGGTCAGGAGCTTTTGCGCCATCGCCACTGTGTTTTGCATCACCAGAGCCCCGCTCTCGGGACTTTGGGTTGATTGTTCGAGGCTCTTTTTGCCCAGTTCAGAGAGTTGTTTCAGGGGCAGGTTATTGAGAGCAAGATCCAGATTGAGGCTATCAGGGGCGATCTGATCCAGCGCTGCCGGGGGCGGGGTGATGGTCAGGCCCGACAGGGTCAGGGTCGGGTGCAGCATGACCTTGTTGCTTTTCAGGCCGTCAGCCATGAAGCCAAAACCGACTTTACCAACCTTGAAAGTGGAGGCGGGTTTATCTGCGGTGGCCGGGGTCATGAATTCCATACCGTTAATAGTAAAGTCGGAGCCAAAGCCATCCCAGACAGTGGTCAGATAATCAAAGACTGTATTATAGATGCCAACAGCATGTGGGCTACTGACGCTTGGGGAGTCGACCTCAAGGCTTTCGAGCAGGGCTTCCATCTTCTCGTTATAGGCATTGGCCTCTTCAATCGAGTAATCCTTAACCGTGCTGTCAAGATTGATGCTGGCAATTTTGCCAGCGGCACCGCTGCTGCCAAAGATTCCTTGAATGTTGCTCGCGGTCAGTTTCATTGGCCCGGACCATAATTTATTGCTGCCTTGTTTCAGGTCATAGATTGCCTTTGAGTCGGCTATGGTGATTTTGGCTTTGCCAACGGGATCATAAAAACTGATGTCTTTGTATTGGGCGTTGAGGCGAACAAAGTTTTTAAAGGATTCATGGAAGACACCTGCAAAATTCTGGCTGCCAATCTCAAGCACTCCGGATTCGCGGCCTTTGGCATCATAAAGAGTAATGGGTGTCGGCATGGCCAGAGTCATTTTCCATTCCTGCGTTTGATCTCCGGGTACGGCATTGATCGCGATCATGCCGATGTTGATTTTTGTGCCATCGGCGGAGAGGGCTGTCAGGTGTGGCAAGGTAATGGCAAAATAATTATCGCCCGGTTCGACCATTACCGGACCTTCAGTTAACAGGTCGCCGCCCTGTAGTTTGGCTTCGTTGCGGTAATGTTCGACCATGTCGCTGAACAGGGTTTTCAGGCGTTGTCCGTCTGTGGCGCTCATTGCCGCTGTCGCGGGAGCGGCATATATCAAGGATATGAAGGTCAGGCCGACCAGAACATGGTTGGAAAGACGGGATAAAACGGCCATAACAGTATCTCCTGTATTTTCTATATCAGCGTCACAAGGACAAGGTATTCTAGGTTTAAAACGGTTGAATCACAATGCAGCTCAGTCATTCCGCAATAAAATCCGATGCGCCTGTGCAGGCGGTATTGGGCCCCACCAATACCGGTAAAACCTACTATGCAATTGAGGAAATGATAAGGCACTCAACCGGGGTAATCGGCTTTCCCCTGCGGCTGCTGGCGCGGGAGAATTATGACCGGCTGGTCGCCCTCAAAGGGGCGCAGGCGGTGGCGCTGGTGACAGGCGAGGAGAAAATCATCCCGCGTCATGCCCGCTATTATGTCTGCACTGTCGAAGCCATGCCGGTGGATCAGGATTTTGAATTTCTCGCGGTTGATGAAATTCAGCTTTGCGCTGACCCTGAACGGGGTCATGTTTTTACCGACCGGTTGCTGCGGGCGCGCGGGCAGAAAGTGACCCTGTTTCTGGGATCTGACACGATGCAGCTGATTATGGCCTATCTGATTCCGGGAATTGAGTTTATCAACCGCCCCCGTTTGTCCCAGCTGTCTTACAAAGGTTTCAAGAAACTGACCCGGTTGCCCAAGCGCAGCGCGGTGGTGGCGTTTTCGGTTGATGATGTCTATGCCATGGCTGACCTGATCCGTCGTCAGCGCGGCGGCACCGCCGTGGTGCTTGGTGCGCTGTCCCCGCGGACCCGCAACCGGCAAGTTGAAATGTATCAGGCCGGGGAGGTTGATTTCATGGTGGCGACGGACGCCATCGGCATGGGTTTGAATATGGATATTCACCATGTAGCGTTGGCCGCGACCCGCAAATTTGACGGCCATTACCTCCGGGCCTTATCGCCTATGGAAATGGCCCAGATTGCCGGGCGCGCCGGGAGGCATACTCGTGATGGGACTTTTGGTGTGACCGGCCCGGTTAGAGGGCTGGACGAGGAAGTGATCGAGGCGATCGAAACCCATAATTTTGAACCGGTACGGGCCTTGAGCTGGCGTAACAGTCTTGTCGATCTGGCCAGCCCGCAGGCGCTGCTGGCTTCGCTCGAGCGGGGCGCGGGTAACCCGGCACTGATCAAGGGGCGCCCGGCGGATGATTATTTAACGCTGGTGAGTTTGTTGAAGCGTGACGATATTCTGGCCCGGGCTACCGATATATCCCGGGTGCGCTTGCTGTGGGAGGTCTGCCAGATCCCGGATTTCCGCAAAATTTTAAGTGAAAGCCATCAGGAACTGGTCGGGGAGGTTTACACCGGATTGGTTGATTTTGGTACCTTGCCTGAGGATCGGCTGGCCGAGCAGATTCGCCGTCTGGACCGTCTGGACGGCGATGTCGATACCCTGATGGCGCGGATTGCACATATTCGCACTTGGACGTATATTACCCATAAATCCGACTGGGTGAGGAATGCCGACGAATGGGCCGATAAAGCTCGTGCGATTGAGGACAGATTGTCCGATGCCCTTCATGAAGGATTGATGAGGCGTTTCGTCGATCGGCGATCTGCAACATTGATCCGGGCGATGGAGGAAGGCGGTGGCCTGCTCGCGGGTGTGCGTCCGAACGGTGAAGTGGTTGTAGAAGGCGAGGAAGTGGGGCATCTTGAGGGCTTCCGTTTCGTGCCGGATTCATCTGCGAGCGGACGGGATTTTAAAGCAGTGATGGCGGTAGCGCGTGGCGCGCTGCGGCCCGAAATACAGAAACGGTTACGAGTGATGCTGAACGCGGTGCCTAAACAATTTCGTCTTAATGACGATGGTCATATCCTTTATCAGGCCGATCCAACCAACCCGATGCCGGGCGTGGTGGTGGCGACACTGGCCAAAGGGGCTACAATTTTACAGCCCGAGGTGCAGGTGATCGATACCCAGTTGATCGAGGGGCAGGATAAAGATGCCGTTATTGCCAAATTGAAGGAGTGGTTGACCGGGCATATAGCGCTGGTGCTGGAACCATTGGTGGCCCTGGAAAAAGAAGAAGAGGGCCTGGCGGCCCCGGTGCGCGGGATTGCTTTTCAGGTGCATGAGGCGATGGGCATTATTCCCCGCGCCCAAATTGAAGAATTGATTGCAGGTCTTGATGCCGATATGCGCCGGGTGCTGCGGCAAAAGCAGATCAAACTCGGCCCGATTCTGGTATTTATCCCGGCCTTGAACAAACCGGCGGCGGTGCATTTGCGTGCGCTGCTCTGGAGTTTGTGGAACGATAAGCCGCTCCCGGCCAAAATTCCTTCTGACGGGATGGTTTCCAAATCACTGGCGGCAGAGACTGACATCAATCTGTCCTTTTATAGTGCAATCGGTTACCCGGTGTATGCCAACCGTGCCATTCGGGTTGATATGCTCGACCGCCTGATCAGCGCGATCTACGACAGCGCTAAGGACAGCACATTCAAGGCGACACACGCCATGGCTGAATGGCTGGGGTGCTCGATCCCCGATCTTTATGCGGTGATTGAGGCGATGGGTCATAAGAAAATCGCTGATCCTGTCGAGATCAAGCCCGTAACAACCGATGCAGAAATAGTGCCCGAAACTGTGGCTATCGAGGCTGTGGCATCTGTGGTCGTGACTGAAACTCCGGTAGAGACTCCGGCAGAAAATTTGCCAGAAGCGACTATGGATACAGCGGTAGCCGCTGTTGCCACTCTGGCCAAGCCCGAGTTGGCGAGCTTCCGTTTGCGTCGGGGTAAGGCGTATGGCGAAGCAGCCGAGCGAGCACCTTATCAGGGTAAAAAAGGTGATAAAAAAGAGTTTCGTAATAACGACAAGAAACCCTTCTCCGAACGCAAGGGCGCGCCGCATAAATCGAAAAAAGACGGACCGAGACAAGACGGGCGCAAGCCGGAACGGTCGAAAGAGCGTGATAAAGAACGTGAAAACCGCGAACCACGGGTGATCGCTTCGGCCCCGGCCAGCAGCACGGCAGAATCACCGTTCTCGATTTTGCAGCAGCTTAAAACCCGGCAGGGTGGACAGTAGAGCAGCCTCACCATGTTTTTACGACTTTGTTGTACGGTTGTGCTGATGGGTTTTGTCTGGCTGGGCGGCGGGTCTACTACGGCTTTGGCCAACACCCAGTTCTCCGGCGCTTATCTTTTGCATGTCTGTGAAATGGACGGCGCGGGCAAGGAAAAGGTCAAGGGCGGGCACACGGCCTGTCAATCCTACATTTCCGGGGTGATTGATTATCACCGCATTTTACAGTCAATGAAGCTGGCGCCCAAAATTGACATATGCGTGCCTACGAAGACCCCGATTACTGATGTCCACCGGACTGTGCTGGCCTACCTGCGCAAACACAAGGAAAATGATGCTTTTATTGCTGCCCCGGCTGTGACGATGGCGCTGTATAAATCTTATCCGTGTAGACAAAAATAAGATGGAAGATCTCAACGAACAGCCTGTCTTGCGCGTCAGACCCGAAATGGGTGAGCGTTTCTTGCCGAATGATTTTTATGATGTTCTGGCACATCGCTATTTCCCGGTTTTAAGTCTGACTTATATTGCCTCGATTGTTGGAGTTGCCATTAAGGTTGCGCGGCCTGAGGCTGGATTTTTTCATTATTTTTTTGAAGATCCTTATGCTTATCGCATGGGTTACTGGGTGGCGGCTTGGGTATCGATTCCGGCGATATTGTGGATTTTGATCAGAAGTACTTTTCATCTGGGTGACGTAGCCGACCTCTGGTACAAGGTGACGGCAGTTTTGATGGTGTCAACCTTGCTAATCAGCTTGCTGTTGTTTCCGATGGGGGAGTTTGGTTTTGCCGTCCGACTTTTTATGGTAGCAACCATCCCCATTCTGGTGGTGCAGTATTTCTTTTTTGTCCGGGGGGGCTTGCCGCCG
Source organism: Alphaproteobacteria bacterium (assembly GCA_023700945.1). Lineage (GTDB taxonomy): Bacteria > Pseudomonadota > Alphaproteobacteria > Micavibrionales > Micavibrionaceae > Micavibrio_C. Next base: position 5,817 of record JAMPXY010000059.1, read on the forward strand.
ACGATGGCTTGGCCGCTGACGGTCGCGGGCGTGACCTTTCTGACCTATGGTCTCATTCTTTAGAAGTGATTCATCAGCCACCCCAGTAATACCACCTGCGGTACAGTCAGCAGGGGCAAGCTGAGAGCGATTTTCCAGCTTTTGGTGGTTTGTCTGAGCACCAGCATTTCTGTGTAGTCGGTGGAGACTCCGGCCATCAGGAAGGTAAAGCCGTTGCCGGGAGCGCCTGCCCGTGTAACCAGATCGGCGCCGACCGGGGTTGAACCTTCGGAGCAGACTTCAATTACGGTTGTGGCCAGCAAGGTCAGCAACAGACCGATGAGGGTCGGGCCAAACCATGTGGTCATCGCCTGATCGGAAATGAACGTCTGTATCAGGGCGGCCAGTACGACCCCAAAGAACAGCCAGCGCATGACCGGCAGGCTTTCAAAGAAACCTTGTTTAAGAATAGACCAGAGCAGCGCCGGGGTAATTTTCAGCTGTGACAATCTGATTTTGAAATCTGCCTTAATATCGAATTCAGGCTCCGGCGAAGCGGTAAAAGGATTGGCGGGCAAGATTTCGCGCTTGACCAGTTGCAAATAAACAATCCCAGTCGTGATGGCTATCAGGGCCGAGCAGGCGATGAAAGTGAGTGTCCAGGGCACGCCGATCAGTGAGACCAAGATCAAAGTCAGGGTGATAGAATTCCAGGGACTCGCGATTAAAAAGGCCATCACCTGTGCCAGCGAGGCCCCGCGTTCATAGAGTTTGGCCCCGACCATCAAGATGCCGTGGGAGCATAGATCCAGCAGTACACCAGCCAGAGTGGCGCGGATCACCCCACCCACGGTGTCGCCACGCCCCATGATGACCTGAAAATAGCTGCGCGGAATACGTGACATGATCCCGACTGCGATAATGCCGCCTGCTATCCCCCACCACATGACACTCATCAGCTTGACAACAGCATGAGCAAAAGTGCCGAGATAGGTCGGATGCCAGCCGGAAAAATGAAGGATAAATCCCGTTACAATGACTCCGAGCATCCCGAGCAGGAGGATATCCTTGCGCGGGTCATAGCCTTCGTGAGAATGACCAGCCGGCTGCGTTATATCAGGGGTATGACAACAATTACTCATGAAAATGATCTAGGCCGTTTTGGTTTAGAGGCCATAGCGGCCCCATAATGCCCTGGCTTCCAGAGTTTCGACCAGATCATCACCGATACCCGATAAATCCATACGGCTCATCGGGTAGGATAAGGGAAAAAATCGGGATTCGTCCGAGATATCTACGAACTTGACGCGATCACCGAATTTTTGCTGCATGAAGCTGCGCATATCGCGCAGGCCATCAATCAACCCTAACTCAAGTGCAGTTTGCGCGGTCCAGATACGACCCTCAAAAATCGTGCGGTCAGCAGCCTTCAGCATATGGCCGCGGCGTTCACGTACCCAGTCGATAAAGATATTGTGCAGATCTTTTTGAATGGCTTGTAAGCGTTCTACATCCTCTGATTTCTCGGGGAGGAAAGGATCAAGCAGAGATTTATCACGCCCGGCAGTATGCAGGCGGCGGCTGATACCATGGCGTTCGATAAACTGATCCAGTCCGAAACCCGCCGAGATCACACCAATCGATCCTACCAGTGAAACGGATTGCGCGTATATTTCATCGCTGGCGCAGGCCAGCCAGTAGCCGCCCGAAGCCGCGATATCTTCGACAAACGCATAGACCGGGATGTCTTTTTCTTCAGCCATCTGACGGATCAGACCTGCCACCAGTGCGGATTGTCCGGCGCTGCCGCCCGGTGAATTGATCGCGAGTGCCACAGCCACAACCCCGCTCTTCTCGAACGCTTTTTCAATCAACTTGGCATAGCGGGGATAGCTGATGGTGTTGCGGCGGCGGCTGTCGGCAATAATGCCTGACAGGCGGATTACCGCGACCTTGGGGCGATCCTCGAAATGCTTGCCCACCAGTGGCAGGGTTTGCATAAAGGCGCGGAATTTCTTCAGGGTTTCTGTATCTTTTTCTTCGGTCATGATGCCTGCACTGTGCCTGAAAAACGGCTCAAGTCAAGGGCTGCATATCCCTTAGAATCCCTTCAGTTTCGGGTGTATAGCCACTGTCACCCTGATGCAGCACCAGTCCCGGATGCACGGTACAGGGGGTTTGCCGGTCTTTGCGGGCACGGATAATGATGCGCTTGGCGGCGACACCCTGCCGGGGCCAGAGCGGGATTATCTCGACCGCGCCAAAGCGGCGGCCCAGTGCCTGAATGATATCATCAGTCATGCTGGCCTGATGGATCAAGGTCAGGCTGCCGCCCGAGCGCAGGTTTCTGAAGCCGGCATCCACCCAGTCCTTGACGGACATCTGCTCATCCTGATGGCCGAGGGCTTGTGCCCGTAGCGGGTCAGGGGACTTAGAATGCCCGCCCGCCTCAAAATACGGGGGATTACAGATGACATGATCAAAGGCAAACTCAGCCTTATAGCGGCGGATATCGGCTTGGACGAAAGAGACCTTGTCTTGGGCTTGATTCAGGACAATATTCTGTTGCGCCAATTCTTCATAATCAGGATGTATTTCAATTCCTGTTACGGCGCAATCTATCCGCATAAACAGACAAAAAGTCGCGCCTCCCACCCCAGCCCCCATATCCAGAACATGATCGTCTTTCCGGGCCGGGCAGGCGGCGGCCAGCATCACGCTGTCGAGCGAGGTGCGAAACCCGCCTGCGGGCTGTAATAAACGGACCCGTTTGTTGAGAACAAAAATTTCTTCGGCTGCATCCATCCTCCTATATAAGGGATAAAACTTGCGTTTTCCAAGCCTTTCGGCTAATTCTTGAGCCCATGCAGGGACAGCCAGCACCGCAAAGCAAATCAGAAACCTCCGGAAATCCTCTGGAGCGCATGTCCCATCTTCTTCATGACGATATGAAGAAGGTCAATGACCTGATTTTAAACCGCATGGAATCAGATGTAGCTATGATCCCCAAGCTGGCGGGATACCTGATCGCCTCAGGCGGTAAACGGATTCGTCCGTTGATGACGCTGGCGGCGACCCGTCTCTATGATGGACAAACCACAAGGCCTTTTGCCTTGGCGGCAGCGGTCGAATTTATCCATACTGCCACACTGCTGCATGATGATGTCGTGGATGAAAGCGCTGAGCGTCGGGGGCATCCTTCGGCCAATGTTGTCTATGGCAATCAGGCCAGCGTGCTGGTGGGGGATTTTCTGTTTTCGCGGGCCTTCCAGTTGATGGTCGAAGATGGCTCGCTTGAGGTGTTGCGCATCCTGTCGGCGGCCTCGGCCGTGATTGCTGAAGGCGAGGTATTGCAGCTATCGCTTGCCAATGATATCAGCCTGACCTTACCGCAGTACGAAAAAATCATCGCCTGCAAGACCGCCGCCCTTTTTGCGGCGGCCACTGAAATCGGCCCGATTATAGCCGGACAAGATCCCGCTATCTCTGCAATGCTGCGTGAATATGGCTTTAACCTCGGCATGGCCTTCCAAATTGCCGATGATGTGCTGGATTATACCGCCGATCAGGACAAGCTTGGCAAGACGGTGGGAGATGATTTTCGCGAAGGCAAGCTGACCGCGCCGGTGATTTATGCCCTGCAGGTGGCCGATGAGGGTGAGCAGGCCTTCTGGCAACGGACGATGGAAGATCGTATCCAGCGCGAGGAAGATTTGCCGCGTGCCCTTGAAATATTGAAGAAACATAAATCCTTTGCCAAGGGTATGGACCTCGCTCGTTCTTACGCCAGACAGGCGCAGGATCAGCTCAAAAATGCCCCCAAAGGTGATTTGCGTGATTTGCTGATCGAACTCGCCAGCTTCACGGTTGACCGCACCTATTAAGCCCCATTGATATTAAGCCTACTTAATGATCAGGGTTTTAACGAGGGTAGAACCAGATCCCGACCTTTGTCACCGTCTATGTCCGGCCCGTATTTTTCGCGGATAAGAGTCAGGGCGGGGACCAGAGTTTCCTGATCGAGTTTCAAACGCTTGAAACATTCGGTTTCAGGGCTGTCTTTGTTGCTGAATATCATCGAAAAACGGTTTTCCTCGCTACTGCGTAGCAGTGTGACCATTTTCTCGATGTCTTCTTGTGTCCAGCCCCATTGCGCCAGTTTGCGGCGTGTAACGTCATCGGCAGCGGCGGCGCGTTCAGCTGCGAGGAGGGCTGCTTGAGCGTTGGTTTCCCGGAGCCTGTCACCAAGACATTTGCGCCAGAGGAAGACTTGGGTCAATGTGGTTTTCTCATCAACGCTCATCTGTGCGGGGTCTACGAATGTCGGAGGCTGGGTAGAAGCTAGGGCCGATATCCCTGTGGCGGCAGTGGCCAGAGTGGCCGCGCCCAGTGCTTGTGAGAGGGTGCGTGATATTCCGTTCATCAAGGGTCTCCCGTTTCGTCCCGCGCTGGTGGATAGGCATTTTTTATACAGCCATTACGAATCCTGCAATTACATAATATGATGCATTGCAGTGACCGTCAGGTATGATTTTTGGCAGAAAACCAAGCCTATGAGGAGGGAGAAGCCAGAATTTACTTTACAAATTCCGGAAAATTTATATGTTTCAGGCCTGACCAGCATCGGGGTATAGCTCAGCTTGGTAGAGCGCTACGTTCGGGACGTAGAGGCCGGAGGTTCAAATCCTCTTGCCCCGACCATTCAATAGATGATTCAAATCAATGACTTATCTGCCTCCCTTCCGAAGCTCCTAAAATCAATGAAGCCGACTTGCTGCAATAGTGATGCAATCGGATGGTTATTCAGGGCTATGCCCTGAATAACCATCACGTTAATACATCAAATATACTCGGTGGCCGGAGTGAGAGGATGCTCATTTGAAGTTGCTGGCGGGTTTGCAGCGCGAGCAGGTTGGCGCCTTCTTCATTCATGTCGGCGAGTGTCAGGAAGTCTGCGCCTTCATTATTAACCTCGATCTGGCCCTTCATGAAATCCTGTCGCGCCTGAATGATATTCAGGTCGCCCGCGAGTGTGGTCAGATATTCACGGAGTTTGTCATGCGCTTCTTGAATCTGTTGTAATTTCTCCTGCACGGTTGCCAGTGAGTTAAGGTTATCGGCATCAATACCCAGACCCGCATAAGTGGACTCCATCGCCTCGGTGAACAGGCTGCTGCTGCGGTCTTCATTAAAATAGGTCGTCATATCTCTGCCTTTGAGTAGATTGACGCTGCGGTAACTGGCATCTTCGGCGATCATATCAAATTGATTGAGAATATCCCTGTAGTCTTCAAGATAGGCCGCGCCATCACTGGCCACCTCCTGCTTCGGTCCCTCGCGCAGAATGATATTGCGGAATGATGCATTGCCATAAGGGGCGACATCATCGTCATTTACAAAATTGATATAGTTAAAACTGCCCGTAAAATGCTGGCCGACGGGAATTTCAATCGTCTGCCATTCGCCGCCTGTGCCGGTGTAATCATACGTGGTCGTGGCCGCAGCGTAGGTAATGCCGGCAATCTGTGTGCCATATATCCAGAAGCGTCTATTGTCGTTACCAAAATTGGCGTCATTGTCGAAACCAATGGTTGACACTTCCGGTATCAATGTCGAACTATATTCGAATGTCATGACCGTATCAGCGGTGATGTTATAGTTGAAGGCCTTGCGTAACCAGCGGTTGCCGCTGATTGTGACCTGATTGTCACCCGTGACGACCGGTGCCCCGGTTGCCGCCATGTCCTGACCGGCGATATATTGTATAAAGTCACCGGGGCCTGCGAAGGTGATCAATGTCTCATTTGGCGCGAGGCCGTTACCAGTGCTGGACTCAATTTCTCCCGCTATATATTTGCTTTCAAGATCGGTCAGGTAAGCCTCCGCCTGATCGAGGAGATGAATCTGCGCCCGGATGGCCTGATCGGCGACCTTGATCGCCTGAATATTCTGGCCGACATTATCAAGCAGGCGTGTGAGATCTGAAGCACGGTTCCGCAGGGTGCGGGCGGCAAAAAAGTTCTGGGGATTATCCAGTACACTGGTCACTTTTTGCCCAGTCGATAGACGTGCAGAAGCAACGTCAAGAGCCCTTGCCGTTTTTTGAATGGCTATCAGCCGCGCTCGCTGCACGGCGTCTAGTATGTTTCCTACATCAGCCACAGGAATCCTTCCTCAGGCAGTCGTACGTAAAACATTCTTTGCAAATGAGATACCAGCCATCCGGCCTGCCGGGCTGGCGGTTCTGGTCCGGCTCTGCTTTCAGGTTTCTCATTCACATATTTATTGATCGGGCAGCGGGGAGGAGGCCCCGTAGCGCGGTCATAAAAAATTTGCTCAGCAGGATCAGGGGGCGACAAAGGCCTGCGCAGGTGTTGCCGGTTATCCGGAATACCGGTCATTTTTTGCCTAGCGCGCAGACGTGCAAAAGTAACGCCAAGTAGCCTTGCCGTTTTTTGCAAGCCCAAGCGCCGCGCGGGTTGCGCGGTTTTTATGTTTCCTACATCGGCCACAGGAATCCTTCCGTGGGTTTTTACACGTCATGGAGGGTGCAAAGGGGGTGCCAGAACCGGGGGCGGCTATGGTTGTGGCTTGTATTGGGGATGATTAGAAAACGTGCCAAGCGGCGCGATTTTTAATGCAGCGTTGGCTTGGGGCCTAATGCTCTCGTTGGTGCTGGCACAAACGGCTCTTCGATATCCGCGTTATCATCTTCTTCAGCGGCTTCTGCAATCTTCTGCGGCAAGGCATGGTATGTTCTGATTTCCTCATCAAACAGATAATCCAGCGCCGCTATAGTCATTTATGGCTTGCCACGTCTTGATGAGATAATGCCGCAAAGTTCTATTCTGGCTTTCAAGAGCTGGTACAAGAAAGCAGGAGAGAAACATGCTATCCCCGCCGTGATCCACGAAGAGATGCCGGATGGCACGGTTCTTGGACATGTGCTGAAAGATATTATCGTGGATGAAGAGGCTTATTGCCATGGACATGTTGCCGCAGA
>JAMPXY010000060.1 GCA_023700945.1 Alphaproteobacteria bacterium
ACATCACCGAAATTATTAAAGACAATATGTCTGATCTGCTGTCCTACACCGAAACCCAGCGCTTGCTCGATGAGTTGCCCAGCAGCTACCAAAAATTGGTGGCCGACGTGATCCCGTCCAAGCTCTCAGTCACGGGCCTGCAGCGCATCCTGCAAAATTTGGTCTCGGAGCGGGTTTCAATCCGCGACCTGCCTTCGATCCTCGAAGGCATATCCGAAGCGATTGCCTATACCAAACACCCGCTTTATGTCACCGAGCATGTCCGCTCGCGATTGGCCCGTCAGCTTTGTGATGCCAATGTCGGTGCTGGTGGTTTTGTCCCGCTGGCGACCCTCTCGCCCGACTGGGAACAAGCCTTTGCCGATGCTCTGATCGGTGATAGCGAAGAAAAACAACTGGCAATGCCCCCCAGCCAGTTACAGGGCTTTATCACAGCGGTCCGCGAAGCTTATGAAAAATTTGGCCAGATGGGCGAAGTCCCCGTTATGCTCACCTCTCCCGGCCTGCGGCCTTATGTTCGCTCGGTGATCGAACGCTTCCGCCCGCAAACGGTCGTTATGTCGCAAAACGAAATTCACCCCAAAGCCAAGATCCGCACACTGGGGCAGATATAGATGGCAGCCCCCACACCCAAAATCATTCATGACCTCTTGCTGGATATGCAAAAACTGGCACCGGCGCTGGAAAAGAAACGCCGTGCCAGCAATTTAATTCTGCTGGTTGGAGTTTTTATGATTGTCGGGGTTCTATACGCCCTCCTGTCATACCTCAGCGATCCGCATCTTGGCAGCCGCATTGCCATGATCGGAATCGCCTTCCTACCGAGTTATTTTCTTTATAGGCTGATCAATAACTCCTATAGCCGTAGCGTCCACAAAACCTTGATCAAAGCGATTTGCAAACAGGGAGTCTTGAGTTATTCCGATCTAGGTTTTTTTGAAGCACGCGAGATCGAACATCACAATATTTTGCCACACGCCCTGAAAAATGTTTCAGGCGAAGGGATTAAGGGTACCTATCAAGGCGTCACCTTTGTATTGCAGGAAATCTCGCTGAAAAATAAAACAGAAACTGCTTTTTGGGGGGTTGCTGCCCGGATCTACCTGACCCACAGCTTTGAAGGTCACACCGTCATGATTCCCCGGGGACGCCCGATGGCCGATTTTCATCTGCGCTTTCCGAACTGGAAAAAAATCAACCCGATAGCCGCCAAATATGAAGCTTACTATGAAGGTCTGACCAACGATCCGGTCGAAGCGCGCGCAGTCTTGCCGCCACACTTCATGGAAAAACTGATGGATGCCGGACAATTGCCCCGTGGCAAGATGATGAGCCTAAGTCTCACCGGCCGGGAAATTTTACTGGCCTATCCGCGTTTCCGCCCACTGCTGGTCGTCCCCGCCTTGTGGCAACCCGTTTCCCTGACCGCACTGCAACGCGGTATCTGGGAAATTGAGTCAATTCTCAGAGTCATTGATGTCATCAAAAGCAATCGCCAGATCCGGACGTAAAGCCGACAGACATGAAACCGATTGACGCCCATCTGCTTGACCTTTTTCCTACCGCCGAGGCGATATTCAAGGAGCACCATGAGGAAATCAGACTGCTGGAAAGACGTCGCCTGAACCTCATCTTTGTTTTCATTGCAACATCCTTATGTATTGGTTTCATTTCATTTTTTATTATCCCCTTCGCCGTAAGCTTGGGGATCGGCGTACCCCCGTCTATGCCGATGAGCCTCTCCTTGAATCTGTTTTATGCCATAGCCACCATGCTAGGATTTTTGCCTGTGCAATATGGAATGCTTGATGGGATATATCGCTCCCTCGCCAAGCGTAAATGCTTGGATATCATTGCCCGCGCCCTGAAAATGACCTACCGCCGAGGCGGTTTTTTTTACCTCACCGCAATTTATGATCACCATATCTTACCCCCTTATACGAAACGTACCGTTGAAGAGGGTTTTTCCGGCAAATTCAAAGGGTTCAAGATCGAGTTTCAGGATTTTTTTATCAGCCCCGTCCAACGTTTTTATGACGGCATGGGCATTCGTTCCTTTACCAGCCTGAGGCGTTATTACGGGCTGTCGATGAAGGTCGAATTAAACAAGCGTTTTGCCCACCACACAGTGCTATTACCTGCCAAAGAGCAAAAACATTTTCTGGCCCGCCTGCCAAATGCCAACCTGTTCCTCCACGAGGATGTCAATCTCGTCTATCACCACTTCACCAGACATTACGTCTGCCTCTCCACTCATCAGATCGAGGCCCGCTATATCCTCGATCCGGCGGTGATGGAACGCTTCACCCGGCTAGCAGAAGCCTTTGATACAGATCGAATATCAGCGAGCTTTATGGGTAATGAAATGGTGATAGTCATGCGCCCGCTGCTCAATCTGTTTGAAATCGGCAGTCTGCGCGACCCGGTCACCGTCCTGACGATTGAACGTACCCTGATGCAAATCTATGCCCTGCGGCAGATGGCGGAAATTTTCGAACTGAATGACAAGGCCGGCCTCGGCGCCACCGTGACCGAGCGGGTCGACTGACTCCATTTATCCCAAATGCTGTGCATTCATCGCGAATTCTTTAACTTTTGACTCTAGAATAGAGATTCCAGAAAACATATACTGAAACCCAATAGATTCGGTTTTCTCCGATTCGTCACAAGTAATGCCATGCGGCTAAAATCTTTTTATGCAAAAACAATGACCGAGGCTATGCAGATGGTGCGCCAGACTCTCGGGGATGACGCAGTGATCGTGGCTACCCGTGAAGAACACGGGGGCAAGGCCGTGCGCGTGACCGCCGCGGTTGAGCAGCCCGATACTCCTGATCATGACGACTTCGAAAGAGATTTCCGCGCCTTTCGTGAAAACTATCGCGCCCGCCGCACTGCCCCTGCTGGAGACAGTCCCCATTTTGAGCTGGAGACCGTTGACACACCGCAGCTCTCGGCCCGTGAGTGGCTGCAATATGACAGCGAGGACGAAGAAGGCGCAGTGATCGAACAACTGACCGATGCCATGCTGCGTCATGGTGTGCCGGATGAGATCACCGATCAGGTCATTTCCTGCGCTACGGTCATTGGTGCTGACGATGCAGAAACCGCCCTCACCGCCGCCCTTGAGCATCTCTATTCATTCCGCCCCCTGCCGCAAAAATCGACGTCGACCGCCTTGATGGTAGTTGGCCCTCCCGGGGCCGGCAAAACGCTGGCGGTGGCCAAACTCGCCGCCCGCGGCGTCATGAATGGTTTGCGGGTGGCCGTAATCACCACCGATGTGATCCGTGCCGGCGGTGTCGAACAACTGGCAGCTTTTACCAAAATTCTACGTATCGACCTGCAAAAGGCATCATCAGCCCAGTCCTTGCGGCTGGCGATTGAAAATGCCCGCACAGCGGACCAAATCCTGATTGATACAGCAGGATACAATCCGTTTGCCCCGGATGAAATGCGCGATCTGGCCCGCCTGATGACGGCAGGTGACATCGAGCCGGTGATGGTACTGCCCGCTGGTGCCGATGCCGATGAATCCGGTGAGATGGCCCGGGTCTATGCCTCACTCGGTGTACGAGCGATGCTACCAACCCGTCTGGATATTGCCCGCCGTCTGGGCGGGCTGCTGGGTGCCGCCCATCACGGTGGCCTGATCTTTGCCGATGCCAGTAACACCCCCAAAGTCGCCGAGGGCCTGATCGGGCTCTCACCTCGCCGCTTGGCCCATCTTCTCATGCCGGAACTGGCGCGCAGCCAGACTTCGTCCCCGGCATCTTCCGTCAATACACAACGCCATAAACAGAACGCTTGAAAGATATCACGTCAGGATGACCACCATGAATGACTTCGTCACCGCCAAACTCCCGCCCGTCGATCTGCCCGCAACCCCCAGTTTCCGTCGCGGCAAAAACATCATCGCCGTGGCCAGTGGCAAAGGTGGCGTCGGCAAGACGTGGTTTTCGATCACGCTTTCCCACGCGCTGGCCAAGGAAGGCAAGCGCGTGTTGCTGTTTGATGGCGATCTGGGTCTCGCCAACGTCGATGTGCAACTGGGCCTGATGCCCAAGCGTGACCTTAATGATGTGATCCGCGGCCGTTTAAGCCTCGATAAGGTCATTCAACCGTTTGAAGAAGGCGGGTTTGATATTGTGGCCGGGCGCTCCGGTCAGGCCTCGTTGTCATCCTTACCCAGCCAGCGCCTGATGTTCCTGCGCGACCAGTTGCTGGAAGTCGCTGAAAAATACGATGTGGTCGTGATTGACCTCGGTGCCGGGGTCGACCGCACCGTGCGCATGATGTCAGCATCGGCTACCCGCACCCTGCTGATCACCACGGATGAACCAACCTCGCTCACCGATGCCTATGCCTTTATCAAACTTGGCAACGCCGCCGGAATGTCAAAACATATCAGTATCGTCTCAAACATGGCGCAAAGTGCCCTTGAGGGCGAGAAAACCTATCGCACCCTGCTCAAGGCCTGTGAAAATTTCCTGCGCCTGTCACCACCCTTGGCAGGGATTGTCCGGCTTGACCCGCGGGTCAAGGACACGATCCGCCACCAGACCCCGATTCTGGTACGCTCACCCAATACCGACGCTGCCGAGGATGTAACCAAAATCGCCCGGGCGATGATGTACCAGTTGGCTGACACGCAGCGTCTGACCGGCGGGTTCTAAACAAGGGGCCAAAGTCTGGAATCCGGGATTTAATCATTTTCTGCTATCCTGCCTGAATGAGCGATTCAGGCTTTTCACAGTTCCCAACCAAACCTCCGCCTACGGCGGGGGTGGGCGCCCTCAATCTCCGGGGCGATCTCAAGGCACAAGTTATCGAGATTTCAGGAAAAATCGCCCGCCTAGCAACCCCACAAACAGTGACTGGCGAAATCACCAAGGTCAACCGCGATGGCACCGTGCAGGTCAGAACCGAAGACGGTGAAATGACCCTCAAACCGCGTGAACGCCTGACCTCGACCGAAGGGCAGAAGCTGCAGATTGACTTGCCTGCCGGAACACCGCCCAAACAGGTGACCTTGCGCCCGGCCCCAACCAGCACACCACCGATATCCTCAACACCACCATCCTCAACACCAACACCCGTGGCCAATACGCCCGTAACCAATGCACCAGTGACAAATGCACCGGTGATGAATACGCCAGCGCCCTCGATCCCTGTGGACAGTGCCCCGGCCCGGCCCCCGCTTGACCCACAGGTGCAAGCCCACCTAAACCTGCAGCAAGCTGCTCGTCCCGCGCCAACATCAGCATTACCACTACAAGCGCCCCTGCCATCACCACAGCCTTTACTGCCGGATGCGTTGCTCCGCTTATCACTGTTGCCGCAGGCGCAGATCAGGGACTATCTCACACAGATCATTCAGCCCCTGCCCACACCTATACCCATGCGCCTCACCACATTGGCACGGCTGTCCAGCGACACCTTGATCCCAACCCTGCCGCCGGCCCCGAGCAAAGGCCTAATCACTGTCACACCAGAAAATCTGCGGCCAATCATCACCCAGATGCCAGAAGGGCAGCGCCCCTTGATACTTTCAGGACTGCCCGCAATATCCGGTACAGAGAGCTTCCCTCGACAGCAATCCTTGCTGGGTACCCTGATCACGGCGCCGACCCCCGGCATATCCTCCGGTGAAACCAGCGCGCCGACAGCTTTGTTCAACCGTATATCACTACAGCCGCCGCAACTAATGCCGGGAACGATCGCGCCTACCCCGCTGCTATCGATCCCCAAACTAACCCCCTTGATAATGTCACCTCTTTTGAGCTCCTCCGCTCTGCCGGCTGTCCGCATACCTTCATCACTCGACGTCCGGGTGCAAGCTGTACATCCGCCTGGCCTGACATTGATCGCCCCTGCCCTGTCTGGGGAAGGTCAAAAAATTACACCGGCACTCACTTTTAACCCGCCGGCCCCTTCGCTCCTGCAGCCGAGATTGGTGACACAGCCCATAACCGCTCCCCAACTGACCGGGCACGTCATCGGTTTGACCACGCGCCATACCCCGGTCATTATGATGCCCTTGCCACAGACCGGTGAGACCGCTTTCTTCACGGCATCAATCACAGCCAGCAACCTGATCCCCGGGACCAGCCTGCTCATGATGCCGCAACCGGGGGCTATAGCTCCACCGTCCACTCTGCCCAGCACCCCACCCAGCGTTTTTGAGTTGATGAGCGGCTTTCGCTGGCCTGTGTTTGATGAACTGGCCGAAATCCAGAATTTGCAAATTCAGGCAGTCACGGCGCAGACATTGGCACAAATCATGCCTTCACCCGCGCAACCGGCAAAGCTGCCGGCAGCCGCCCTTTTGTTTATTGCAGCAGTGCGCGCTGGTGATTTACAAGCCTGGCTGGGCGAGAAAGCGATTGATAGTCTGCGCCGCAGCGGCAAAGCTGAGTGGGTAGCACGGATGAGCCGCGAATTTTCAGGCCTAAACAAACTGGTGGCCGAACCGGTGAGTGCAGACTGGCGTGGTGTCAGCATTCCCCTCTATGCGCACGGCCAAATCGAAAAAATTCATCTCTATTACCGGTCGAGTGATCACGGCCATGACCGCGATCAGGAACAAGAAGACAAAGGAACATCCACCCGGTTTATTTTTGATCTCCATCTGACAGCGATTGGCCCCCTCCAGCTTGATGGCTATGTACGGGGTAAAGTTCTTGATCTGGCGGTGCGCACGGAAAGACCCTTCAGCATGGCCATGCGCCATGACATGACACAACGTTATATCCACACCTTGGAAGTCGCCGGCCTTGAAGGAGCCCTGATCTTTCAGTCCCAACCCGATAAATGGGTGCATATCACACCGCGTGCTGACCTGCTCCGCACTTCAATATAAAAATCAACACTTTGATTTATATACGCTTTTCATAAAGTTAACGATTTATGGGCAATTTATCGTTATGATGGGCCCAAGATGAGCAACGAACTAAAACGCGATATTATTGAATCCCTGCGGCCCCTGCCCTATGCACGGGAAGTGCAGGCATGGTTGGTTGATTTCATCGCCGCCGCCACCACCAAGAAAAAACCACCGGAAGATTATATCCGTAACCTCGAACGCCCCAGCGCTACCTTCGTTGATGCCAATGACATTCGTGAAGCGGTTGAGTTCATCCACTCGATCTATGCGCACAAGGGTTATCTACCGCCGTGGGAACTGGAAGACGAATTGATCCGCGCCTATAACCCGGAAATCCCGGAAGCCGCGCTGCAAAAGACCATCGAATTCAGTGCCGCCGACAAAGCCCGTGACCCGCTTACTGGTTACTACCAAAAACCGCAGGTGCCTCTGGTGATGGGCTTGGCCGCGCTTTATACACAATCCCAGCAACAACCGGTCAGCGTCATTGAAATTGATTTCAGCAACATGCGCGGCACCAACGAACATAATGAAAAAATCCTGCGAGCTGCAGACCCCGCCAGACCCGAGGCCGAGATCCGTGAAGAGGCAATGGCGTTGACAGACCAGTATGCATTTTTGGTTGCCGCCAATATCATGAGCACCGCTCATGAACGCACAGTCAAACAATCCGACCCGCAAATACACCTGATCCCCTTGCGCACCGGCGGTGACGAAGTCCGGCTGGTCGCCATCAATCTTGATCATCAGCAGGCCGCACATTTGCTACCCGCAATCCATGACAGTATTGAAGCTGTAACAGCATCGCTGGGTCTGCATGATCACACCCATACCAAAAGGCCGCTTGATAATTTTTCCAACGGTTTTGGTGCGGCAGGTACGGCTTTTCCGCTTGAGGCTGATGGCTGTTTCGATGAAGCCATCGCCCGCGCCGACAAGGCGATTGGCGATATGAAGGTCGAACTGGGCCGCATCCGTGTTGAAGAATCCCCGTTTGCCGCGCTTAAACCCGACCAGTTCAATCTGGATGATATTTACCATGATCAGGCTATAGCCCAGACATTTCTGCTGGAACTCGGTCAGCGCATAAATGCAGAAAGTGCCAGACTGAATGTGACCACAACGCCCGCCAGCACTCTGCCAACGATTGAAGAAATTGTTCACAAGCACAACCCCAACCATATTCCGGACAAACCTGAACTGCAGGCAATGATTTTCGATGAATTTCGTCAGCGTCTGGCTGATGGTGGGATTCATCTGACACCTGAACAGGAAAAAGTCCTACGCATCAAGGTGCTGAAATTTCCACAGAGCGATCCCTCTTCCGGGGCACTGATTGGCCGCGATTTTCCGGCGATGGCCGGTATGGCCATGCAGGTGGTACATGATATCAACCAAGCAACCGGTAACAAGGCCACCTTGTGGACGATCGGCACCAGCTTTCATAACCTCGCGGGCCTCAATGAAACGCTGGGCCATGGCCACAGCAATCTGGTACTGCGCCATCAAGCCCAAGACGTAATCAAAGAAAGTCTACACAAAATCGGCGTTGACCGCCGTCATTTTCAGATCGCACATATGGGCAATGGTGATTTTTATACCATCGTCCAGCCGGTAATTTTTGAGGACTCGGGCAATGTACGCACTGTCACCGCCAAGGATATAGAAACCGCCTGTTTCGAGATCGAACAGCGGCTTGAGAAACTGAACAAGACCAGCATCAAGACTTTCCTCAGTCGTCATGCCATACAGGGTGCCGATGATCTGCCGCCCTCGTTTTCCCTGATGGCCAACCCCCGCGACGCCCGCATGCCGGGATTGCGGGTCTCGGTCTCGGCCCAACCTTACATCACCGACCCCGGGATCGACACGCACCATAACCGTCAGGGGGGCGCGGTTATGCGCTTTATCAGCGAACACCTCAACGACAGAGCCACAGCCAACAAGGCGCGCTGGGCTAACGAGGCATCACAAATATTTGATCCCAGCCCAGAAATACCCTTCGGGACACCCTGACACCTGAAGTTGACAGATTTCCATAAAATTGCTATAACTCCCCCAAAATAGAAGGAGAGTGTCATGAGCAACGAATTCGCCCCCGGTGAGGAACTGGATCTGGGTAACAATTTCAAGGTCGCCGTCGGACAGCATGTCCATGTGGGTACATTAAAATCGGCGGTTGCCGCCTGCACCACCAAATCGGTGCGCCTGTTTACGCCGGACAACCCCTATCAAGCCGGGACAGGCAGCTTTAATCCAATGCGCACCAATATCCACGTTGACCCCAACAGGCTCGTGACGCGTATCAACTTCGGCTAAGATACGACGAGGATAAGGCCAAGAAAAAAGCGGGGATCATATCTCCGCTTTTATTTTTCATCTTCCAGAACCTTGCGCCGGTATTGCTCGATCGCCACTTCATCAAGCAGTTCGTCTTCTTTCTTTTGCCTCTTCTTATCCTCGCGCTTTTCGCGATTGGTCTGGGTGATCTGGATTTTTTTCATCTCGGCAAACGCGGCCCGCATCTCCTCCTGAGCAGCTTCGATCCGGCCTTCTATCTTTTTGATGGCCGCCTGAAATGCCGCTATTTTTATCCGCGCCCCTTCGGCATAACGCCCGTAATAGGTAATGGCTTCCGGACGTTCCATTTCCTCGGCCAGCTTTTTTTCTCGTGCCATCTGCTCTTCCACGACTTTCTTCTGTCGATCGAGATTCTCGACTTCGCGATAGAGCTGCGCCACCACACGCTGTTTTTCTTCAACAGCATGTTTTTTCAAGCGGATCAGCGGGTCAAGATCAGCCATGGCAGGTTAACCCTTCATCCCGACAATCTCTCCGAGCCGGGCAAACCCGTCAGCGATGGATGTATTTTCTTCCTTATTTTGAGTGAGAAACTCTTCAATGTGCGGATAGATCCTGATGGCCTCATCCACCTTAGGGTCACTACCCTTGCGGTAAGCCCCTAGGCGGATCAGCTCCGCCATATCTTCATAAGTGGTAATCAGCTGCTTGGCACGCTTGATAATCGCGCCACGCTCTTCACTCACGGCTTTGGGCATCGACCGCGACACTGATTTCAGAATATTAATCGCAGGGTAACGGCCCCGGTCGGCAATCTCGCGTTCCATAACGATGTGACCATCAACAATACCGCGCACGGAATCCGACACAGGCTCATTCTGGTCGTCACCTTCGACCAGTACCGCAAACAAACCGGTAATCGATCCCTGCCCCGGCGCCCCCGGCCCAGCCCGCTCGAGCAGACGCGCCAGTTCACCAAAGGTGGTCGGCGGGTAGCCTTTAGACGTTGGTGGTTCTCCGGCACTCAGGCCAATTTCACGCTGCGCCATCGCAAAACGCGTCAGCGAATCAATGAGGCACAAAACCTGCTGACCCTGATTGCGAAAATACTCGGCAGTTGCCAGCGTAACATAGGCTGCCTGACGCCGCATCAAGGCGGGTTCATCCCCGGTCGCCACAATCACCACCGAACGTTTGAGACCTTCCGGCCCCAGATCATCCTGAATGAATTCCTGAACCTCGCGGCCCCGTTCTCCGACCAGTCCGATCACGCTGACATCTGCAGCGGTATAACGCGCCATCATCGACAGCAACACCGATTTACCGACACCAGAGCCTGAGAAAATACCCATACGCTGGCCGCGACAGGTGGCCAGAAACGTGTTGACCGCCCGCACCCCCAGATCGAGTTGCTGACCCATGCGCTGGCGGCTGTGCGGGGCGGGCGGCTTATTACGCAAAGGAATCGGATGACCGCCTTGCGGCAAGGGGCCCAGCCCATCAATCGGCTCACCCATGCCATTGATCACACGCCCGAGCCAACGTTCATCCGGTGTAATCATCGGCTGACTGCGCTGGATCATGGCCGGGCAGCCGAGCGTCACCCCCTCGAGCGAGCCAAACGGCATCAACAAGGCATGATTGTCACGAAAGCCCACCACTTCACAGGGAATCACCAGATCACGCCGGGGTTTCAGATGTACATGTGCCCCAATCGACAGGCCTTGGCCGAACCCGGCCATCTCCACCAGCAACCCCAATACCTTCGTGACCCGACCATAAATTTCATAGTCGGGAATAATCGAGATGGCAGCTTCGGCTTGTTCTGAGAGGCGATCCATGGCGGTCTGTCGGTTATTAACCCTTACAGTCTACAGCAATCCCGCAGCCTTGAAAACCACGGGAAAACTATAGAAAATGCACAATTATCGCTGACAAATCAGGGACTCTTGGGTTCCCACAGGCGTTTCCAGCCCTGCTTCAAACCATAAAACAGGCCGATATAGCCATCATCATAACCCTTCTCGCAAGCATCCGCACTGGCAAGACCGGCTTTTGATACAGGCGCATATAAAGGCCCGCCTGTGGGTTTGACATTCGGATCCGGCTTATGGGTGAGATCTTTGCGAACAACATGGCGTTTGCAACGCTCGGCCAGCGCAGATGGCAGTCCATTTTGCGCATTGACCTCATAAGCCATACCGAATACAGCCGCCCCGATATTTTTTTGCCGCATGTCATCCAGACTCAGGAAGACTGGGGTATCCTGCTTGAAATGATTGTCTTTGATGTCACGCCAGTAGTTGCCGTTCTGGATAAAATTGCCGTGGGCCAGCGCCCCATTGGCCTGCTCAAATCCGCAAAAGAAACGCCCTTCCTCATCACGGATCGCATAGCCCAAACCGCGCTCGGCATTTCGTTGTGCCTCAGCCGCCGCAATGGCAAACGCTGCTCTTGGATACATGGCTCCTCCCTTTCAGGGGCCACTCTTCAAGCCCCGCGCATTAGAATAGAAAAAGCCCTAACATAAGGGGCCACTCCCCTGCAAGTTTCCCTAAGAACTGGCGAAAGCCCCAACAGGTCGATCGGTATATAAAGAAATTTTAATTTTCATAATTATGCCTTATGGCCAGCTTTATTCTTCTGTCAAACAAATATCTGAAAAAACTGGATATTCTTAAAAGAATTTGTCGCCGTGTTCAGGATTTGTTAAGATTAATATTAATAAAGTTTAATTAAGAAAACACGAACACAGGGACACCCCTCTTTTTAGTACCTAACGAATTAACCCCAACCTCAGCGAGGAAACAATCATGCGGGTTCTGCTTGTTGAAGACGACACCTCTACCGCCAAGAGCATTGAATTAATGCTCAA
This sequence comes from Alphaproteobacteria bacterium, assembly GCA_023700945.1. Taxonomy (GTDB): domain Bacteria; phylum Pseudomonadota; class Alphaproteobacteria; order Micavibrionales; family Micavibrionaceae; genus Micavibrio_C. Next base: position 12,063 of record JAMPXY010000060.1, read on the forward strand.
ATCCGAAGGCTATATCGTAGACATCACCGATCTGGGTGAAGACGGCCTCGAAATCGGAAAAATTTACGATTACGATATTATTATCCTCGATCTGATGCTGCCGGATATGGACGGCTATGAGGTTTTGAAGCGCCTGCGGGCCGCCAAGGTGGAAACACCGATCCTGATCCTTTCCGGCCTCTCCGAAATGGATAACAAGATCAAGGGTCTGGGATTCGGTGCCGATGATTATCTGACCAAGCCTTTTGACAAACGCGAGCTGATCGCCCGGATTCAGGCGATAGTTCGCCGCTCCCAAGGCCATAGCCAAAGCGTAATCGCTACAGGCAAGGTCAAGGTTAATCTTGATACCCGCACGGTTGAAGTTGACGGCAAGCCGCTGCATCTGACCGGTAAGGAATACGGCATCATTGAACTGCTCTCGCTGCGCAAGGGTACAACCCTGACCAAGGAAATGTTCCTTAACCACCTTTATGGCGGCATGGATGAACCTGAGGTTAAAATCATCGACGTGTTTATCTGCAAGCTCCGCAAGAAGCTGCAAAACGCCGCCGGTGGTGACAACTACATTGAAACCGTCTGGGGCCGCGGCTATGTCCTGCGCGACCCGGAAGAGGAAAAACGCAAAACTGCCAAAGCAGCGAATGCCTAAACTTCGGCTAAAGAATTTAAAAAGGACGGTTATATGCCGTCCTTTTTTCTTTTTATACCAAACAAGGTAAAATTTACTTTTTTC
>JAMPXY010000061.1 GCA_023700945.1 Alphaproteobacteria bacterium
CCGCCGATGAAGCCCCGGTTGATGACATCATGAACATCATCCGCTTCACCGGCAGCTATACCGCCGCCGCTCCCGACAACATCATTGGTGACGATGCCGCTGAACTGGACGGACAAGCCACAGGCTGCCGCAAGGACGGGGCGAATTATTACTATTATCAAGTCCTGATCCGGCGCTGATGCGATAGACGGGGTAGGATTTGAATGCTATCACTAACCCTATGAATCCCCCCTTGGCGCAGAACAAACCAGCCCCCTCGGCAGACCTATCGCTGCCGGATATTCCTGTCTTATGCGTGAATGCTTCACGGGCGGCCCTGCTCTCGCCCGAGGGCGAAATTGAACTGCTCTCCCATGAGCAGGCCCGCCTGCGCAGTCATAAACAGGCCGTGCTGGTATGCCACGCCCCCTATACCCGTCAGCGCCTACAGGCGCATGAATTTCTGGCTTTCGACATTCTTGAACTGTTCGCCTTCGTTCATCCCGCGACCTTCTGCGTCCCAACCCCGACAGGACTGGCCCGCGCTTTGGGGCTGAGCCTCCCTGACAGTCTCGATGATTACCCCCTCACCCTGATGGAGGCCACCCGGGCCTTACTTGAGGATATCAGCCGCGAAACCAGAACCGGAGCCAAGGCCGACCCGGCGGAGATTGCCCGGGTCATGGGGCTGCAGGGTAAAGGCTGGCCGTGGACACGTTTTGTGATGGCGGCTTTAGGGGTTCCCTATAACCCGGAAGAGCCGATTATCGCCAAAGCCGCACTGAATATCTGGAAATTCCTGCCGGAATGGTCAGAAGATGCGCCACCACCACCAGCCACACATCACCCCGTCACCGGACAAGAAAGCCGCGACCGTCTTGCTACCTTGCTGCATCAAGGCAAGCACCCAACCGAGCCGCGACCCCAACAGCAGGATTATACCACCCAAATTTCGACGGCCTTTGCTCCCGCTGAAGATCAGGCCGAACCCCATCTGGTGATTGCCGAGGCCGGCACGGGTGTGGGAAAAACGCTGGGCTACCTCGCCCCAGCTAGCGTCTGGGCCGAAAAGAACAAAGGCGCCGTGTGGGTTTCAACCTACACCAAGAATCTGCAACGCCAGATCCACCAAGAACTTGACCGTCTTTATAGCGACCCCGATGTCAAGGCCACGCGGGTCGCCATCCGCAAAGGCCGTGAGAACTATCTTTGTCTGCTTAATCTGGATGAAACCGTGGCCGGGGCTGCCATTGCCAAACACCCTGATCAGGTGATCGCCGCCGGCCTGATGGCGCGTTGGGCCGAACGGACGCAGGATGGAGACCTCAGTGGCGGTGATTTTCCCGGGTGGTTGCCAGGCTTGATCGGACCTAAATTCACCTACGGTCTGGCGGATCGCCGTGGCGAATGTATTTTTTCTGCCTGTGACCATTATCATCGCTGCTTCATTGAACGCTCGATGCGGCGGGCTCGCCGCGCCGATCTGGTAATTGCCAACCATGCGCTGGTGATGGCGCAAGCCGCCATGGGTGATTACAGTGATTTACCTGCACGCTACGTCTTTGATGAAGGCCATCACTTGTTTGATGCCGCTGACTCGGCCTTTGCCGGGCACCTGACTGCCCGTGAAACCAGTGAACTGCGGCGCTGGCTACGCGGGGCCGAAGGCGGCCGGGGCCGGGCACGGGGGTTGAAACGGCGGGCCGAAGATCTGATTGCTGGCGATGCCGAAGCCGAACGTGATCTCGAAGCCATTCTGCACGAAGCGGCCTCTCTGGCGGCCCCAGGCTGGTCGAAACGACTGAAAGACGCTGGCCCGATCGGGGTTACCGAGATTTTTCTTGCCCACATATATAGGCAGGTGTTTGCACGGGCCGAAGGCCGTGAGGGTTCCTATTCTCTGGAAACGGATACCAGACCATTGATCCCGGAACTTTCCGATGCAGCCTTTGATCTGAAAGTACGGCTGACGGCCCTGCGCCAACCCATGCAATCGCTGGCGCAAAGGCTGAAGAAAAAAATTGCCGATCAGTCTGACACGCTGGATAGCGATATGCGTCGCCGTTTAGAATCCGTCAGTAACCGCCTGAACTGGTGGGCTGACTCTGTCGTCAGTGGCTGGATCAACATGCTCGAAACGCTGGAGCAACCCGAAAGCCCCGCCGATGTCGTTGACTGGATGGAAATCGAGCGTGTCGAGGGACAGGCGGTTGATATCGGGCTTTACCGCCACTGGATCGACCCGATGAAATCCTTCGCCGGGTCTATTAAACCCCATGCGCAAGGCATCGTGATTACCTCGGCGACTTTGCGCGATGGCACCGGTGATGACGCCGAAGACTGGCGCGTCGCCCGCGAACGCACTGGCACCGATTATATCAACCCGCAAGCCAGCCATTTCACAGTGACTTCGCCGTTTGATTATCCCGCGCGCACCAAAGTTCTGATTATCAATGATGTGCGCAAGGATGACATGGATCAGGTCGCTGCCGCTTATCGCACATTATTTCAGGCCGCCGATGGCGGCGGGCTTGGTCTGTTCACCGCCATCAGCCGTCTGCGGGCCGTTTATGACCGCATCGCCACGCCACTCGAAGAACGCGATATCAGCTTGTATGCCCAACATGTCGATAATGTTGATACCGGCACACTGGTTGATATTTTTCGTGAGGAAAAGAAAGCTTGTCTGCTCGGTACCGATGCCGTGCGCGATGGGATTGATGTTCCCGGAGATTCTTTAAAGGTTCTGGTCTATGATCGGGTACCATGGCCACGTCCGACCATCTTGCATCGTGCCCGCCGCGAGGCCTTTGGCGGACGCCGCTATGATGAATTGATCACACGCCTGAAATTGCGTCAGGCTTTTGGCCGCCTGATCCGCCGGGCCGATGATCGCGGCATCTTCGTTATGCTCGATTCGATGCTGCCCACGCGCCTGCTCGGCGCCTTCCCGCCGGGGGTGAGCGTCGAACGTATCGGGCTCGCCGAGGCCACCCAGATCATCCGCGATTTTTACACATAAAAATCCCTGCACAAGGCAGGGGTTTTTATTTCATTCAGGCGGGTAAAAAGCTTAGGGGATAAACGCCATTAACTCGCCATTCTCACAGTAAACATGGCCACGCTGTTCCCAAGGATTGATTTTTTTCTCTATCACCGGGGACGCTGTAGGCCTTACAGGCAGGTTTATCACGGCAGGGGTATTGCCACGGGCGGCGGGATTAAACGCGTGGCTGAAATGGCGCAACGCGGTCGCATCGAGAAAATCGCCCAGAAGCTTCGGCCCGGCAATCACAATCAATTCGCCGTTATCACCGAAAATTTCAACACCACCTTGCTTCAGGCGCTCAATAATATCATCGTTCATAGTATGACCTTCACTCTCTTGTAAAAACAACAAGGCTTGCTTGGTATTTCCTTGTTCAAGCGGGCTGGAATAACACAAGCGGCCGATGGTTGAAAACAAAAAAATTTATCGCGGTAATATTTGAGCAGATTCTGCCCCCGGCGCCTAAACAATTATTAATTCATTGATAATAAAGAAAAATATGAAATTATCGGGAAAATATCCTGTCCACAGACACTCAGACCTGATTTTAGCATTGCAACATTTAATCACGTGCAACACCGCCGTCTGCATGGTGAAATTTCTTGCGCCCCCGGCAATTTACACGCATAAAACGAAGATAAAGCGAGATTCCTTCGCGCATAAGAATAATAAGCCAGAGACAAACCCATGATCGCCAAAAACGTATATGCCTTCACCCTCAGCCATATTGCTGATCCTCTGGCGGTTTTTTCTTCCTTATATCGCTTTCCCTATACGCAGATGATTGATGGCGCTACCGCAGAAAACCGCAATCCGCGATATACCACTATCGTTTTTCAGCCTGTTGAAATTATCGAAGACTGGAATGGCAAGGTCACCGTGACCAACCGCGACCAGCAACTCAGCCTCAAAAGCAATATCGTCACATTACTCGAAGACCGCCTGCGCGTATGGGGTCATGGTAAAATCCTGCGTGATCCGATGCTGCCGCCTTTCCAGGGGGGGGCTGTCGGTTATTTCGGTTTCGGGGTACTCACACCCCAGAACAAAACCAGCGATGTACCGCATGCAGCCTTTGGGATTTACGACCAATGTGTCGCTTTCGACCATCAGGACAACAACGCCTGGTATATCGTTGTCAGTGAAACCGCTGAACAGGCCCAGACCAAATACAATCACTTTAAAACCCTCGCCGCACGACAGTTCCTGCCTGTGGATGGCACCCTGCAGCCCCATTTATCGTGGGTCCCGGCAACGATGCCCGGGGCAATGAAGGAAACCGTCCGCCAGCTTTCCGATTATATCCACGCTGGCAGCTTCAACCGCAGTTATCTCTGCCAGTTCTATGAAAGCCGGATCCCGGCAGGTTATGAAACGCTGGCCCATTACCACGACATTCGTACCCATTCATCTCCAGCCACCGTCCGCGCCTGCCTCAGCTTGGGAGGTTTGCATGTCATCGTTGCTGAAAGTGAACCGGCACTGAGTATGATTGATCGCCAAATTGAGGCCACCCACAACAGTCACAGGATGCTACGCCCCGAGGGATTATTGCGCGACGATGTTACCGGCAAAAATCTGGCAAGAAACCAGGACGCCTTAACCCACCATCAAAAACAAGCCAAAGCACTGGCGATCAGATTGTCGGCCCTGTGCCCGGCCAGTGGTATTCTCGGCCCCTCGACCCCGACCGTCATCGCCGCCGGACAGGAATATCTTCTGTCGTCCACCACCCGGGGTGTGCTGACCAACGATGCCACGCTCACCGATCTCTTGTCACTGGTTAGTCCAGCAGAAGACTATAGCGGTGAACCCGCTGACCGGGCGCTGCGCGTCATTTCATCGGTAGAACCATTCAGCCGGGGCCCGGCCTTCGGTCATCTGGCGATGATCGGCTTTAACGGCAGCCTGTCCTTAACCCTGAACAAGAATGTGGTCGTCAATAACAGTCATGAACTGCGCTATGCCACGGGCCTTCCGGTTTATGGCGATACCAAACCCGATATCTGGTACGACGAACTGGTGAAGAAGGCAGAGGCCGCGCTCAGGGTTATCGGCGATGACAGCGAAGTCAGTACAAGTCTTACGGCCTAGACAGCTCCCCTCAAAAATAAAACCCCGGAGATTATCCGGGGTTTGTTTTTAAACGCCTGTAAAACTGGTCACGCCGCGATTTTGCCGCTGACCGCCGCGATTTTGGCCTGTACCAGATTGATCTTTCTGGTCACACGTGACCGCTCAATATCATCCTTGGTCAGGGACATATCTTCTTTAAGGCGTCCCAGTGCTTTCTCCAGAGACTCAAGACTGAGATCGGAAACATTCACCGCCTCTTCAGCCAGAATCGTGCAAGAGGTCGAAGTCACATCAGCAAAGCCTCCGGCAATGAAGATACGACGAACATCCCCGCCATCAGCGCCATGCACTTCAACCACACCGGGACGGATCGTCGCCACCAGTGCACTGTGGCCGGGCAAAACGCCAAAATGACCTTCCTCCCCGGGGATGGTCACCATTCTCGCGGGCTCCGAGAGCAAGCGGCGTTCTGGTGATACCAGTTCAAAATTAAAGGTCGTTGCTGTTGTTTGGGCCATTACTCATTCGTCCACTTCAACTGAAATTCTATTTCTTCTTCAGCGCCACTACGTTCATGTTCAATATTGAACACAGCCCGTACCGGCACATAAACGCGCTCCCCGGCAATCTGGATTTCAAACGGCTTTCCGCTCTCCAGAGAATCAGCGAGACGGCGAAGCTTGTCAGCAAACGCGCTGACACTGTAGGTAGCTTCGATGTCTCGTGCAGGTTTTTCTGACATTATGCCGCATCCGCTGCCATTTTCTGGGCTTTGGCTTCAGCTTCCTCAATGGTGCCCACCATGTAGAAAGCCGCTTCCGGCAAATGGTCATACTTGCCGTCAACAATCGCACGGAAACCCTTGATGGTGTCTTCCAGCGCCACGAATTTACCAGGGCTGCCGGTGAACACTTCGGCGACATGGAACGGCTGGGAAAGGAAACGCTGGATCTTGCGGGCGCGGGCCACAACCAGTTTATCTTCTTCCGAAAGCTCATCCATACCCAGAATGGCAATAATGTCCTGCAGGGCCTTGTAAGTTTGCAGGGTTTTTTGCACATCGGCAGCACAGTTATAATGCTCCTCACCCACCACCCGCGGATCGAGAATCCGCGAAGTTGAATCAAGCGGGTCAACCGCCGGGTAGATCCCGAGTTCGGCAATCTGACGGCTAAGAACCGTGGTCGCATCCAGGTGCGAGAAGGTCGTGGCCGGGGCCGGGTCGGTCAAATCGTCGGCAGGCACATAAACCGCCTGCACCGAGGTAATCGAACCCTTGTTGGTCGAGGTAATGCGTTCTTGCAGCGCGCCCATATCGGTCGCCAATGTCGGCTGGTAACCCACGGCCGAAGGAATACGCCCAAGCAGCGCCGAAACTTCAGCCCCGGCCTGTGTGAAGCGGAACACGTTATCCATGAAGAACAGGACGTCCTGACCTTCTTCATCACGGAAATATTCAGCCATGGAGAGGCCCGAGAGCGCCACACGGGCACGGGCACCGGGCGGTTCGTTCATCTGACCGAACACCAACGCCACTTTGGATTCACCATCAAGCTTGATAACGCCTGCATCAATCATTTCGTGATAAAGGTCGTTGCCTTCACGGGTACGTTCACCCACACCGGCAAACACCGACACACCGCCGTGACCTTTGGCGATGTTATTGATCAGTTCCTGAATGGTCACGGTCTTACCCACGCCCGCTCCGCCAAACAGACCGATTTTACCGCCCTTCTGATAGGGGCAGAGCAGATCGACAACCTTGATCCCTGTGACCAGCTGTTCCTGCTCTGCCGACTGATCGACAAAGTCCGGGGCCGGACGGTGGATCGGGTAGCGTTTTTTTGTCTTCGGCGCCGGCAAGTCATCCACCGGATTACCGATCACATCAAGAATACGTCCCAGAGTTTCCGGGCCGACCGGAACGTTGATCGCATCACCGGTATCGACGACGTCCTGACCGCGCACCAGACCATCTGTCGTGTCCATGGCGATGCAGCGCACAGTGCTTTCACCCAAATGCTGCGCCACTTCGAACACAAGGGTCTTGCCTTCGTTGGTTGTGGTCAGGGCGTTCAGAATCGCCGGAACATTGCCTTCCTCGAACTGAACGTCAACAACAGCGCCAAGGATCTGGACGATTTTACCGGTTGCTAGTGTCATCTTGGTACTTCCTTTTCTTTCAAACCAAATTCTATTGTTAATTTGTTTAGACAGCTTCCGCGCCGGAGATAATCTCGATCAGTTCCTTGGTAATAAAGGCCTGACGGGCACGGTTGTACTGAATACTGAGTTTATTAATCATGTCGCCGGCATTGCGCGTCGCATTATCCATCGCGGTCATCCGTGCTGCCTGTTCGCCTGCCCCGCTATCAAGCAACGAACGATAGATCTGAATTCCCAGATTACGCGGCAGCAACGCGCCCAGAATGCGGTCTTCCTCGGGCTCAAAGCTATAAGGGCCGGACACGCCGACAGGCTCAACCACTGCATCAAGATGACGATTGTCGTTAGAGGCATTCCCCTCCGAAGCTTTGAACGGAATCAATTGCTGGAAGGTCGGCTTTTGTGTCAGCACCGAAACAAATTCATTATAGACCAGTGTGCAGACGTCAAACGCCCCTGCATCAAATTGCTCAAGAATCCATTGGCTGACCTCATCGGCCTCAGCAAAACTGAGATCAGTCCTCCCCGCCAGACCAGTGAAGAAATGCACAATCAGGCTGCTAAAATCACGCTTCAGGATATCGCGGCCCTTACGACCCACGCACAGCAGTTTAACGGCTTTCCCTTCATTCTGCAGCTTGCGCACTTCGTTACGGACCCGGCGCACCAGATTGCCGTTAAAACCACCGCATAAGCCGCGGTCAGATGTTACCACCACCAGTAAGTGAGTCTGGTCAGAACCCGTGCCGATCAGCAGTTTGGGGCTGTTCGGTCCGATCACGACGCCCGAAGCTACACGCGCCATCATGCCCGCCATCGCACTGGCATAAGGCTGGCTGGCCTCGGCTTGTTCCTGCGCCTTTTTCAGCTTAGACGCCGCCACCATTTTCATCGCCGACGTAATTTTCTTCGTCGACTTTACGGAGGCGATCCGGACTCTGTACTGTTTTAAACTGGGCATATTAAAAGCCTTATTTCTTCAATTGTTTTACGCAAAGCTCTTTGAATATTCATCACGCTGTTTCTAGGGCTGCCTTGGCGGTTGCGGGTTACGCGCCGGGTTAGAATCGAATTTGTCGATTTTGGTAAGCATGCTACCCATCAGGGGTTGCAGATCAGCTTCCAGACCATCGGCAATTGCCTTGTCGTACACTTCCTTACCGCCATCGGCATAGACCGTAAACCGGGTCGCATACCGCATCTGCTTGGCAGGATCATCAACAGTCTTCTTCGTCCAGATATAAAGGTCGCTATCAGTCGTACCGCTGGCTTCTGCCGCTTTGCAAAAGTCAGCAAATGCGTCGAACTGGTTCTTAATCACGGCATTATATCTTGCCAGAACATCGTTCAAAGGCTTCAGCGATGAATCACCCGGATTGATACGCGCCACAGCAGCAAAGGAATCAACCAGATTGATACGAACCTGATAATCCCATTGAGTAATCTGTGCTGTGTTGCCGGTCGCCATAATTATGCAGCCTTCGCTTCAGTACCAATATAGCCCTTGGTGAAACCTTCGAGGAAAACCTTCATGTCTTTCTCGATTGCCTCATCCAGAGCCTTTTTAGTGCGGATGGCTTCAAGGATCGCCTTGCCGTTCGCGCGTACATCTTCAAGTAGGCGTGCTTCATAAGCGCTTACCTGTGCTGTCGGGATACCATCGAGGTAACCACGTGTACCGGCGTAAATCACAAACACCTGCTCTTCCACAGCCATCGGCTTGAACTGCGGCTGTTTCAGCAACTGGGTCAGACGCGCACCACGAGCGAGCAGTTTCTGGGTCGAAGCATCAAGATCGGATGCAAACTGCGCGAAGGCTTCCATTTCGCGATACTGTGCCAGTTCGAGCTTGATCGTACCGGCGACTTGTTTCATCGCCTTGATCTGTGCCGCTGAACCCACACGGGATACCGACAGACCGACGTTAATCGCCGGACGGATGCCCTTAAAGAACAAGCCGGTTTCAAGGAAGATCTGGCCATCAGTGATCGAAATCACGTTGGTTGGGATATAAGCCGACACGTCACCGGCCTGAGTTTCAATCACCGGCAGTGCCGTCAGAGAGCCTGAGCCTTGCTCATCATTCATTTTAGCAGCACGTTCCAGCAGACGGGAGTGAATATAGAACACATCACCCGGATAAGCTTCACGACCAGGCGGACGGCGCAGCAGCAGCGACATCTGGCGATAAGCCACAGCCTGTTTGGACAGATCGTCATAGATGCACAAAGCATGCATGCCGTTGTCGCGGAAGTATTCACCCATGGTGCAACCGGTGTACGGCGCGAGGAATTGCATCGGCGCCGGATCAGAAGCAGTCGCCGCCACAATGATCGAGTACTCAAGCGCGCCCTGCTCTTCCAGTTCACGGACCAGCTGAGCCACGGTCGAACGCTTCTGACCGATTGCCACATAGATGCAGTAAAGTTTTTCTGACTCTTTACCAGAGGCATTAATGCCTTTTTGGTTAATGATTGCATCGAGTGCCACTGCGGTCTTACCGGTCTGACGGTCACCAATGATCAATTCACGCTGACCACGGCCAATCGGCACCAGCGCATCAATCGCCTTGAGGCCGGTTTGCATCGGCTCATGCACTGACTTACGCGGAATAATACCCGGTGCCTTCACTTCGACGCGACGCATTTCAACATTTTTCAGCGGGCCTTTGCCGTCAATCGGATTGCCCAGACCATCCACCACGCGCCCGAGCAAACCCTTGCCTGCCGGAACCTGTACGATCTCACCGGTACGGCGAACGATGTCCCCCTCTTTAATCGCACGGTCATTACCAAAAATAACCACACCGACATTGTCGGATTCGAGGTTCAGCGCCATTCCCTTAATGCCGCCCGGAAACTCAACCATTTCACCGGCACGCACCTGATCCAGACCATAAACGCGGGCGACACCGTCACCAACCGACAGCACCTGACCAATCTCGGCCACATCGGACTGAGCGCCAAATTCAGCGATCTGCTTCTTCAGGATCTCGGAGATTTCTGCTGCGCGAATTTCCATTTTTTACTTTTCCTTTGTTTAGACGTCGTAAATGTTCGTTAGAGGTATTGTTAAATCAAGCGGCACGCGAACCCGACAGCGTCCGTTTCAGGCGCTCGAGTTTGCGTTTCAGTGAGTCGTCAACCATACGTGAGCCCACCGTAACAATCATGCCGCCGAGCAAATCCTTGGCGACTTCAACATTAAGAGAAACATGGGAACCCAGCGCCTTACTCAATTCTTTTTGCAGGGCGTCAGTTTGCGCCGGAGTCAGAACATAAGCAGTCTGGACGCGAGCCTCAATCTCGCCACGACGGCGAGCGCTTTCACGGTGGAACGCCTCTATCACTTCGGCCACAGCTGACAAGCGGCGATTATGCGCCAGTACCCCAAGGAAATTAACGCTCAGCTGATTAAATTGAGATTTTTCAGCCACGGCAATGACGGCCCGTTGCTGCTGAGAACGCCCCAGCAAAGGGTTGCGCACCAGCGCCTGCAATTCCGGCGAAGCCTTCAACATGACAGAAAAATCACGCAGATCTTTCTCGACAGTTTCGAGAACCTTGGCGGCGGTCGCCATATCGAGCAGCGCCGTTGCGTAACGTCTAGCCATCAGGCCTGATTGCGTATTTGCCATGCGTTAGAAAATCCCGGTTTTCTGTCACTTCCATGCCACTAAAAGGCAGCGTGGATTTAGCATACGCCAAGCCGCGGCGCAAGCGCAGAAAATCAGGCCTTCCGCGTTTATCAGACTGAAGCGTATCAGACCGGATTTTCTCTACAAAACTCAAGCACCTGTCGGCGAATACCATAACCAGTCAAACCAACCAAAACGCTCCGGATCAGTGAACACACCTGCTACTTTCAGCAATAGCAAATGAAGCACATATATTTCCATAGTGCGAGACCCCATCAAGCGCGTCGCATAAACCAACGGCATGGGCAGAGCCTGCGTCAAACGCGGATATTCCAGCGGTCGAAAATTGAGTAAAGCCCAGATAATCGCTGAGGTCCCGCACATCATAAAAGTCAGCGGAACCTGCTCAAACATAAAGAAAAATTGCTGCACCAACAGGAATAAAATCAGGCAGTAAAGCGAAAAACCACGCGCCACCCCTTCTGCATCCTCATGCAACCCTGCCAGAACCGGCCTATGCCTGACCACATAGCCAAACATCGCCAGTAAAAATCCTAACGTGCCATATTCACTGACAGAGAAACTAGGGACAATCAGCCCGGTTACCACAATCACTGTCAGAAGCATCGGCAGCAGACCCCGGGTCGCAAAGGCCATCACCGGGTCCAGTAATAAACGGATCAGGATAATGGTCACCAGAGCATTCAGGGGAAAAATCGAGAGTCCGCAAACCACATTGGCCGCCACCAAAATGGCAGCACCCACAAACAGGCTTAAGGAAAAATCACGACCCCGCGCATAGCCCACCAAGAAAAACCAGACAGGAAATCCGATCCGGCCAATCGCCCGAAACCATGGTTCATCAAGGAACAAATAATAGCCCACATGATCACTGAGCATAATAATAACCGCCAAAGCCTTGAGTAAATCATACGACGTCAGATTCAAGGGTAACCGGCGGGGGGAGGTTTGTTCATTCATTCTCATTTTCCAAATTCGTTTTATAGCCCTGAAATTGCTGACTCAAAGCTATCCACCATCACCAAATGCCAATCCCACAGATGAAAGCGTTCAGGGTAGAACATGACCCCCGCAGCTTTGAACAACAACAAATGCACCACATAAATTTCAAGTGTATAACGGCCTAAAATCCTGAACGGGGCGAGAAGAACGCCCACAACACCCTGCCCTGTGCCCACAAATGTCAATGGTTTGAAAAACATCAGGGCCGTCATGACTAGCAATGTCCCCCCACTCACCACCATGATCTGCTGCGGGTCAAAAGCAAAGAACAGGGACTGCAAAAACACGAAAGACCCAACGGCAAGAAAGAAAAAAAGCTGTTTGTACTTGCTACCGAACTCATACTCCATTTGGTGGCGTACCAGCCAGCCATACATCGCCATCACAAAGGCCAGAGTGCCGTACTCAAACAAATAGGAGGAGGGCAACACCAAAAACAGAAGGATCGCCGAAATCTGCCATAAATGCTGAGGACCACGCATAACTCTGATCATCACCGGATCCAGCGCCAGCCTGAGAATAATGATCGTTGCCAGAATGTTAAGCGGGAAAAAACCCATCCCGGACGCACCACTGGCAATCACCAGAATAAGCGCACCACCCCACAAGCGCGGCCCCAGATCACGCGAACGCGCATAACCGATCAAAAAAAACCAGATGGGTACACAAAACCTGCCCCACACCCGCCACCACTCATCATCCGGGAAAAAATAATGACCCGTGTGATCCACCAACATCAACAGCACCGCCAACGCCTTCAGCAGATCATAGGATGTCAGGTCTTTGCTTAAATGCTTTAACGACATGAAAGAAAAATTATCATAAAATCA
>JAMPXY010000062.1 GCA_023700945.1 Alphaproteobacteria bacterium
ACTCATGATATTCCTTGTCCCTAGTTCAGATATGGTTTTCCCTGCCTCGATACTGTCGCTTCCGCCTTGTTCTGGCGTGGAACGCCGATAAACGACATATCCACCAGATCGACGGCGTTTTCGGTTTCGTTGTATATGCCGATGCTCCAGCCTGATTCCTGTGCATCCAGTACCTTCTCGAGCAAAACAAACGCCCGCGTCAGCAGCGCCGGAGCGCTGTCCACTTTCAGCGAATTCGCCAGAGTTTCAAGATTGTTGTTTTCAACGCTCAGGCTGATCGGGTCAGCGATCTTGTGATTGTCCGTCGGGTCGTCGTTCAGCGCGAAGGCTTCTTCGCCTTTCGGGTCCACCATGACCAGAACCTTGTCCTTGTCGGTTTTTCCGATGGCATAGAGTTCGTAATAACGCAGCGCCAGATTGACGATATCCTGTACGCGGACGAGGTTGGCCCGTTTGAGCAGGCGGTCATAGTCGCCGGATGTCGAGGTCATGAAGTAGAAAGCCAGTTGCTGGGGAGCTGCGTTTATCGGTGCCTCACTGTAATCTGGGAATGCCCGGCGTGAATCCGGCAGGGTGTTGCGGTGTTTCGCTCATGGTTGTTTAGTGCAATCTGTGTTTGGGCGGGGGCAAGCCCGGTGACGACCCTGTGCTCTTGGTGAAATTAAGAATGGTGATCTCGCTTTCATCCTCATCCATCAAGCCGATTTCGTGACCTTTGTCATGGGCATCACAAATATCTTCGAGCAACACCAGTGCCCGGGTGAGGGTATCGGCAGGTTGCGAGTTATCGGTGAAGGCTGTCAGTGTTTTAATAAAATCGTCATCAACGGTCACTTCAAGGTTTCCAGCTTCGCGGTGGGCCGGGGTGGGTTCGTCATTCAGTTCTTCGGCTTCTTGTTGGCGGCGATCAACGCTGACCAATTCTTCGCCGCTACCTTCCACCCCTTTGGCGTAATAGGCATAGTAAGCCAGTGCCATATCCACCATGTCTTTCTGGCTGGTGCAGCCGGCGCGCTGCTGCAATTTCTTAGCGCTGCCTGATGTGGCTGTCAGAAAGGTGAAGCGAATGGTGGTTAGTCCCGACATAATCGTTATCCCTTGTCAGTGCTTGATTTTTATGGGGGGCACAGTAGCGGTTTGCTGATTTAGCTGGCAATCTTTTTTTAAATAGTTAACCGCGCTGGCGCCGGGGAGGGGGCTGAATGGCGGGATTGAGAGCGGTAAAGCCCGTCAAATTTTGTGTGGCGATAGCAAATCCGTTCCTCGGCATCGGCATAATAGGCTTTGCCGAGGTAACTTGGCAGGTAAGCCCCTGTCTGGATACGGGTTTCCATTAGCGCGCCATCGGCTGAGAACGGATGGTCAGCGGCCATGGTACCAAAATGGTGATGCCGGGCCAACTGGCGCAGTATACTGTGCAGACCCTCATGCACCATGATGCCGGTCATCTCTGCACATGAGGCCGTGTCGAGATGGCGTGGATTAATGGCTATGCGCGGGCGGCTGGCGGGATCAAGCGGCGGGCCATCAAAGTCAAACTCGCCCACTATGCGGCTCGGGAGGTTGTGGCAGACCAGTTGCGCGGGTGTGAAGCGTAAATCTTCGTCGCTGAAGCTAGCCATTTGTAGCGTATTGATTGTTTGCAGGTAGCCCAGACGTCCACCGTCATCAAGGGTATTCCAGCGAACCTGCATGTCGGCGTGTCTGGTATGCTGCGCCATCTGCCGGGCCAGTAAAATCAGACGCTGTTCGATCATATCTATCAGTGCCAGAGAGAATTTCATCTGGCTGCCAAGGTGAACAAGAGCCTTGATCTCGCGGTCGAAGTCATCGAGCGGCAATGATAAAATTGTCTTGTTTTTGGCATCCCTAACCAATGTGCCGTCCATTTGGGCCTGATTGATCACGGCCCCCGAGATGATCTTGATCATCGCACACTGGGTTTGTACTGCAAGATCAGAAACCTGCCGTGTCTCCACGGCTTCGAGCAGGGCATGGATGTGCGGGTTATGTGTACCGTTTTCAATAACGGCCAGTGCAAAAGCGCTGCGGGGACTGGGCGTTGCAGTGGTCATGGTTTGGGGTGTTTCTTAGTTGTAGCACGGGTGGGCGGCGGCATGACGCTGGCTCTCCGGGCGGGTATCGGGGAAAACCGCAATATCCGCCTTGGTGGTATCCCAGACGGCGATCTGCCAGCCATGTTCTTGGGCCTCGACAATATTTTCGCGCAGGATAAAAGCACGGGTCAGCAGGCCGGCGGTGGTGATCTGGCCGTATTTTTCACGCAGGGCATGGGCTTGAGTCAGATCGGTTTCGAGATGGACAATCCCCATCAGCTTATGGCGGCCCAGCCGTTCGCAATCATCCAGTTCGCGCACATCTTTTTCGACGGGATGGAGGGCGATAAATTTTTGTCCGGCGGCTTGGGCTTGCAGATAGGCTTCATAATAGTTCAGAGTGGTTTGGTGAAGGTTGGCCAGACTGTCTTCCCCGGCGCGTTGGCGTAGCTCATCAAGGGTGAAGGTGGTTGCCGTTTTAAAGGCGAATGATAGTTTTTCCAGTCCAGCCATGTTGAAATCCCTGATTATTTTATTGTTATAGGGAGATACAATAATCAAAAAGGGCCTGTTTGGCAAAAAATTCAGCTGGGCAGGTTATTCTGGTTGCGGGCGGCCTTGACGGTATTGGCGAGCAGGCAGGCAATCGTCATCGGCCCGACCCCTCCCGGCACCGGGGTGATGGCCCCGGCCACAGGGCTGACTGCCGCAAAATCAACGTCACCCACGACCTTTTTATCGGCGAGGCGGTTAATCCCGACATCTATCACAATTGCGCCGGGTTTGACCCAGTCGGCCTTGACCATCTGCGGGCGCCCGACGGCGGCCACCAGAATATCGGCCTGACGGCACAGGCCCGGTAAATCGCGGGTTTTGGAGTGGCACTGGGTCACGGTACAGTTAGCGCCCAGCAGTAATTGCCCCATTGGCTTACCGAAGAGCAGCGAACGGCCAATGACCACGGCATGCAGGCCAGTTACATCGGGCTGCATTTCTTGAATCAGCATCAATGAGCCTTGCGGGGTGCAGGGCACCATGCCCGGCAAACCGGCCATCAGTCGTCCGGCATTGACCGGGTGCAGTCCGTCGACATCTTTATCCGGGGAAATCGCCAGAATCATCTCGTTTTCATCAAGGTGAGCGGGCAGGGGCAGTTGCAGCAAGATTCCATGGATAGACGGGTCTTGATTGAGTTCAGCAATCACCTGTTTTAATTCTGCGGGCGTGACAGTGGCTGGCAGGCGGCGTTCACTGCTGACAATCCCGGTTTTCTCGCAGGCCACGATCTTGTTACGGACGTAAATATGGCTGGCCGGGTCCTCTCCGACCAGAATAACCGCCAGACCCACGGCGACCCCATGCTGGCGCAAGGCGGCGACCTCACCTGTAACTCTGGTTTTCAGGCGATCGGCGGTGGCTTTACCATCAATAATCACGGTCATGAAAATTACAAGAAGCGGTAAGGATTAACGATAAACAGGCGTATTACCAGTTCCTGCAGCATGACGATAGCGAAAATCACGACAATCGGGGTGATGTCGATGCCGCCGATCGCCGGGATATATTTGCGTAAAGGCTTGTAGACCGGTTCGGTTGCCCGGTTGAGCAGGTTAATCAGGTTCTGGGCCTGCGGATTTTTGGCATTAAGTACTTCAAAGTGAATTAACCAGCTGATAATCACCCCTGCGATAATAATATAGAAATAGATTTGCAATGCGAAATGCAGAAGCTGGCCGATAAAGCTCATCACAGGATCCCTTGAAAAAAAGTGGAAGACCGGGCAGGGTTATCATAGCCGAAAATATCACCAAAAACAGAGGGATATTCAAGATATGCCGGAATTTTTAAGGATTGTGCTGGCCGGGGGGTTGGTTTTAGGGGTGCTGCTGGCGGGCGCGCCGCAGGCCGGGGCCGCAAAAAAAACCATTAAAAGTGCTAGTGATGTTACCTGTTCGGTTCCCAAGGCACCGATGATTACGGTGACCCCCCAGACTGCTGATATCAAATACGATTATTCCAAGACTGCCAAGCAGCTGACGCAGCAGGGTTCGAATACGGTGAATCCCTATGCGGCGAATGTTGATACGACCACCGGGGGATTGCGTTCGGATACGCCCAAGATGCGCAGTAATGTCAAAATGGGCACGTTGACCTATCCATCCCTAAAAGTGGGCTGTATCTGGTACGATACGATTGAGGTCGGGATTGAATTGAATCCGGTGATTTTCATTGCCAAGGAATTCCAGAGGGAGCCTTGCAAGTCGGCCATACTCAAACATGAACTCAAGCATGTCACTGTGGATCGCGATGTCATGAATAAATATGCGATGGAAATCGGTAAGGCTGTGCAAATAGCTGTCAATCAGGCCGGAGCGCTGGGACCGTTTAATGTGGCAGATATCAACATGCAGCAGGACCGTCTGATTGGCCATATTCAAAGTGCGATTAATTCTCAGCAGTTGTTGCTGGATAAGGAAATGCGGCAAAAGCAAGCGCAGGTCGACAGCCTTGAGGAATATGAACAAGTCAGCAAAGTCTGCAAAGATATCGTCAGAAAGCTGCGCTAGGTGAAAATAATCAACGGTAGGCGGAAAGGGGCGGCGTCCCTCGTGTGGGACGGTGTCCGGGGTGCCTTTTGCGGCATTTTATCGCTGTTGGCGCCGTTTTCGGTCGCCGCGGCGGAGTGTGTGCCGGGGCCCGTGCCGCAGATCGAGATTGTGGTGTCTGAAAGCGAGCCGCGTTTTGATTATAAATTTACCCGCGAGCAATTGGCACGCTTTCCCGGTAATGCCAATATTCCGGCACTGGCGGTTTACGATATCACGGTCAATGCCTTAAGCACGGGCCGGATGAAGACCCGGCATAATTTGTCTTTTCAGCGTACAGTTTTGACCGATAAGCAGGTGTGTGTGCAGGTGAACCGGGTTGATATCGAGATTCATATCGAACCTGTCATATATATGGCCAGAGAACTGCGTACCGAGGCCTGCGAGTATAAGAGCTATCTCGAACATGAAATGAAGCATGTGGCGGAGGATCGGCGACTGGTGAATGATTACAAAGATGTGATCCGCCGTAATATAGGTTTTGCCTTCCCGCAGCCTAGCGATTTTAGTGTCGGTCCGGTGCCAGCCAGTTTGCGCAAGGATGCTGAAGAGGAGCTTTCCTATAATATCACCGGGGTTTTACGGGCAACAATTGATAGTATGTTGCGCGAACGTACTTTCCGTCAGCGTGAGATCGATAGTGTTGGCGAATATACCAGCCTGACGCTCGCTTGTGCGGTGAAGGACAAGACGGTTGCGGCCTCCCCTCCGTCTGCTCCGGTTACGGCTGCGCCGTCACCAGCGTTTGATATCAATAAGCCGTTCTAGCACCCACCAGACTGTTTGAGCCCCGTTCTTGACAGGTTTGATAGCGTCTGTCTAACTCTTGCTTCACAGATAAGGGGAACAGTCATGGCCAGACGTCACACTATATTGCTGGATGAAGTACCTGCCGATCTGGCAGCAGTGGCTGAACGGATCGAACAACTGACGGCAGCTTTGGGTACCAAGCGTGAAACCAAGGGCTTAAGCAAGGCAGAGGACCGTGAATGGTCGGAATTGCTGGATTACTGGGTTCATGTCGAAGCTTTGCAGGGCAAGCGCAAGGGTGACGAGGATATTGCAACGGACCCCTTAGCTTTGCTGGTGGTGGCTGAAAGATTCAATCTGGCGGCGCCGCAGCAGATTCAGAAATTGCGTGAACATTTCACCCGGCAGGCTTCGCGGATTGTCGGGGTGGAACTGAGCCCGGCGCAGGTCAAAAAACTCCACCATTTACTGCGGACATTTAATCCGGCTCAGCCGCGCTGAGGTTTTTCCAGGTCATCCTCAAAGAAAGGACCCCCGTAAAGGGGGTCAGAATGATTGCTGAAATCTGGAGGAAAAACCGAAGGAGGTGAATTCCATATTCTATAGTGACGCCAAATTATGTCAAAAAAGTGCCAATTTGGGCAATATTTTATGGATTTCGGTCTTATTTATTAAAATTCTTATTAACCTCATGATTTTATTTAAAATTTTTTCTGGCAAAAGTTTGCCACCTTAGGGACTCCCTGTTATTGTCATAACGAAATTCTCTGACTGAGAGCGCTTTGTGACACATTTATTGGAAAAACTGGATGATGAGCTGGGTCCTGCGGCTGCGCGGCTGATGGCACAGGTGTTGGCGCGGCTGCGCTGGCCGGAGCCTGCCAAGGGAGAATTCTTCCCCAGCGCGGATAGCGGCCCGGCGGTCTTTTCCAATCTGCATGCGTTGGTGTTGCGGGTACGGGCGATCCGCAAGATGTTGCCTGCCGATCCGCATGTTCTGCAGCCGTTGGTTTCGTTGCAGAACGAGACGGCGGCGGTTGAAGTGTTTCCCGGGGTGCGGTTCCAGTCGGCTTATGTCTCGGAAATGCCCAATAAACCTCTTGAGGCTTTATGGCCGCAATTGACGCGGGACGAAACCTATCTGCGCCAGCAATTGGCACGGGTGGGTCTTGATTACAGCGATGCCGGCCTCAGCAATACGGCGTTGCTGCCGATTGTCTCGGAGGCCTTCCCCTTAGGCTATCCGGTGGTGGGTGATTTCGGCGCGATCGAGTACCGTTCACCAGAAGTTTGGCAAGCGCGTCGTGAATGGCGGGCCGCACAGGAACGGTACGGCGTTCTTCAACCGCAGCCTGATGACCCGCGACTGGCAACAGCGGCACCTCCTGATCAGGCACTGTTGTTCTTACCTGTGCGACGGGCCTTGCGCGATGTGTTTGCCGTCGCCAGCCGCCCAGATCACAGTCGGGCGCTGCAGGAGCTACAGGATATTTGTTCTGCGGCGCAGGATAAAGGTTTTCTCTGCGCATCATGGAAGCATCACAGCATTATCTATGACACGAAGCTTGAAGATATCAGCTGCCGCTATGAGCGTCGCTTGAGATCCCAGCCGGCCTAGCTTGGTGGTGTCGGGCGGCGGCCTGCATAGATAAACTGCCGGGCTTCCGCGGCCTTGATCAATCCGGCGGTGGTCATCCCCAGTGCGGCTCCGGCAAAAGCGGCGGCCAGGGCCGTGGTGATCCCGGCGGTATCCGAAATTCCATCCCCCAGCCTGTAGGTCTTGATGGTTTCACTGACTTTTTCTTTTGTATGGGGCAGATCTTCGGGGTCGATGATCAGCTTGCCCTCCGGGGTCTGATCAATCTTGTAATCGATGTCGGGCGTGATGATGGACTGCACCCGGTATTCACTGGTACGTGTGATTTTACGGGAGAGCGGTGCCAGCGCGGCGACCGCACCTGCGGCCAGACCCGCCACGGCCCCGAGCCACCCGGCCGCATTCAAACCCAGCAGGCTGCCGGTCGCAAGTGCCGTACCGGCGGTGGCGGCTGTTGCCAGTTGGGCACCGGCCCAGCCCGCCAATGCGGGCAACACGACCCATCCGGCAGCAGCCCCGACCAGCAGGCCGGCAATCGCCATCAGGCCAGCCCCCGCCAGAGTTATCATTTTGGCATCCTCCCACGAGAGCGGGGTCGGGCCGTTTTCTTCGGCTTCCTGACCGGTCCTTGCCGGGGTCAGATGATTTTTGGCCGGACGGATAATTTTTTCGTCGAGGAAAGTGCGCACACGGTGTTTGAAGGATGGTGGTGGTTCAGTGTGATTTTCGGGTTGGTTCATAGGGCGCTCCTTGGGGATGGTGCGATACAAACACAGCGGATTAGACTATGTCAAACACAAGTGCGATTTTAAAGGGAATACGCTGCGGATTCCCTGTTTTTCTGCCGGTTTATGCGTGTTAGAGTCTTAACGGTTTTTTAGATCGCGCACTCTAGAGTGAGGGCTCGATTTTTTTGTCATCTTTCCGCCCTGTTTCAAGAGGTTTAGCACCATGACCACCCGCACCGGACACGACACCCTGAAAATCCGCAAAAGCCTGACCGTGGAGGGAAAGTCCTATGATTATTTCAGCTTGCCCGAAGCGGCCAAGAAAATTGGTGATGTCAGCCGCCTGCCGTTCTCGATGAAGGTCCTGCTCGAAAATCTGTTGCGCTTTGAAGATGATGTGTCGGTTACAGTCGATGATATCAAAGCCTGTGCGGCGTGGATTGACAACAAGGGTAAAACCGAACATGAGGTTGCCTACCGTCCGGCGCGTGTGCTGATGCAGGATTTCACAGGTGTTCCTGCCGTGGTGGATTTGGCGGCGATGCGTGAAGCGATGAGATCATTGGGTGGTAACGCCCAAAAAATCAATCCGCTCACCGCGGTTGATCTGGTGATTGACCATTCGGTGATGGTCGATGCCTTTGGCCATAAATCATCGTTTCAGGAAAATGTGGAAATCGAATTCGACCGCAATGGCGAGCGTTATGCGTTTCTGCGCTGGGGGCAACAGGCGTTCAAGAATTTCCGGGTGGTGCCGCCCGGTACCGGGATTTGCCATCAGGTCAATCTGGAATACCTCGCCCAGACCGTCTGGGTGGAGCAGGACGAAGAGCGCGGCAGTAATGTTGCCTATCCGGATACGCTGGTGGGAACCGATTCCCACACCACCATGGTCAACGGTCTGGCGGTGCTGGGTTGGGGCGTCGGCGGGATCGAGGCCGAGGCTGCGATGCTGGGTCAGCCTGTCTCCATGCTGATCCCCGAAGTGATCGGCTTTAAGATGACAGGCAAACTGAAAGAGGGCACCACCGCCACCGACCTCGTTCTGACGGTGACCGAGATGCTGCGTAAAAAGGGCGTGGTCAACAAGTTTGTCGAGTTTTATGGCAGTGGTCTCGATCACCTATCGCTCGCCGACCGTGCCACCATCGCCAACATGGCCCCGGAATATGGCGCGACCTGCGGCTTCTTCCCGATTGATAAAGAAACCATCCGTTACCTCAATTTCACGGGTCGTGATGCACACCGTGCCAAACTGGTTGAAGAATACGCCAAGGCTCAAGGCATGTGGCGTGACGCCAGTACCCCCGATCCGGTATTCACCGATACGCTTGAGTTGGATATCAGCACGGTCGAGCCTTCGCTCGCTGGCCCGAAACGCCCGCAGGACCGGGTGCTGTTGTCAAAATCAGCAGAGACATTCAAGAAATATATGGCCGAGTCTTTGGGGACGGTGCCCAGTGGTAATGGCGATTCCCGTATGGTTTCAGAAATGCCGGAATCAGAAGAGGCGGCCGAAAAGCATAACATCAACCGCAAAGTGCCGGTGCAGGGGACTGACTATAATCTGCAACATGGCGCTGTGGTGATCGCGGCGATTACTTCTTGCACCAACACATCGAACCCCTCTGTTATGCTGGCGGCTGGTCTTGTCGCTAAGAAGGCGCACGAGAAGGGCCTGAAAGTGAAGCCATGGGTGAAGACATCATTGGCGCCGGGCTCTCAGGTTGTGACCGACTACCTCGACAAGGCGGGCCTGACTCCGCATCTCGATGCGCTGGGCTTTAATCTGGTCGGTTATGGTTGCACCACCTGTATCGGTAACTCCGGGCCTTTGCCCGAGCCGATTGGCAAAGCCGTTGAGGCCGGTGATCTGACGGTCGCAGCGGTTCTTTCCGGCAACCGTAACTTTGAAGGTCGGATCAGCCCGCATGTAAAGGCCAATTATCTGGCTTCACCGCCGCTGGTGGTGGCCTATGCGTTGCTGGGGAATATGAATCTCGATATCACGACCGAGGCGTTGGGCATGGGCAAAGACGGCCAGCCGGTTTATCTCAAAGACATCTGGCCTTCGAACGAGGAAGTGCGGCAGGCGGTCGAGCAGTCGTTGACCCCGGAGATGTTCAAGTCGCGTTACGCCAACGTCTTCCTTGGCCCCAAAGAATGGCAAGCGGTCAAGGGCGGGGCAGGTGAAACTTATGGCTGGGATGCGAAATCTACTTATGTTGCGAACCCACCTTACTTTACCGGCATGAATAAAAACCCGACTCCTGTGAAAGACATCAAGGGGGCAGCGTGTCTGGCACTCTTCGGTGACTCGATCACAACCGACCATATCTCTCCGGCGGGGAACATCAAGAAGGATAGCCCGGCAGGGAAGTATCTGATGGCGCACGGCGTCGAGGCCAAGGATTTTAATTCCTACGGTGCGCGCCGCGGTCATCATGAAGTGATGATGCGCGGTACCTTCGCCAATATTCGCATTAAAAACGAAATGCTGGGCGGCAAGGAAGGTGGCTTGACCAAATACCTGCCGAGCGGCGAAGAAATGCCGATCTATGATGCCTGCATGAAGTATATTGCTGATGGCACGCCGCTGATGGTGGTTGCGGGTAAGGAATATGGCACCGGGTCGTCTCGTGACTGGGCGGCCAAGGGGACCTTCCTGCTCGGCGTCAAATGCGTGCTGGCGGAAAGCTTTGAACGCATTCACCGCTCCAACCTTGTCGGTATGGGTGTGCTGCCGCTGGTCTTCAAAAATGGTATGACCCGGCAGAGCCTGAAACTGACAGGGGAAGAGACGTTCGATGTGATTGGTCTTGAAGCCGGGATCAAGCCGCGGATGGATGTTGATGTTGTGATTACCCGCAAGGATGGTCGCAAGGAAACCATCAAGGTCCTCTGCCGCATTGATACCCAAGATGAGATTGGCTACTACGAGAACGGCGGCATCATGCATTATGTGCTGCGCGATCTGGCGGCCAAAGGGGCCAAGGAAAAAGCGGCTTAAGGCTTCTCGTACATTATCAGGAAGGAAAGCCCGCTGTTATGGCGGGCTTTTTATTTATGGAAAATATAAAAATATTTGACAATCATATGTAAACAAGCGCAAGCCTGTTTCTGGATGATAGATATTCAGCAGGAGTGGCGATTATGACCGTTGTTCAACCGGGGGACGTTCCCGAGCAATTTTTGCGCATTACGTACAACCAGACCCATGCATTCGCTATTGAATGTATCCTTAAGCTGGATGCGAAGACCATCTACAACATTGCCGCACAACCTCTGACAACAAATCCGGAGACAAAGGCCTATGTTGAAGAGCTGCAGCAACGGGGGGCCGTTTTACATGATCTGAAGGATGAAGACGGGGAGCGGATTCCGGCGATCCGTGAACTGACCAGGGAGGGAGGTCATCTGATGGCCTATTGCCACTATCAGGACGGCAAAAAGCAGGACCCGGCACCCGGCAAGGCGGCCTCTGTGAGGTTCTCATCTCACCATGATTATACAAGAATCAAATCGCTGACTTTTTTTCAGAATGGCTGCATTCAGGATCCGGCGGTCGGGGAGCCTGCCTGCCAGACTTATGGCTGGCCTGGATTCGTGGCTGATACGAGTGACATCATAACGGAAGCCCAAAGCGTTGTCGGCGGGCGAAGGGAGAGACTTTCCGCCGTGCAGTTGCATGCCTTGAACACCCGCAAAGGTCTGATCGCGCCTGCGCTGCCACCTACGATGCAAAAATACGTAATCAAGCCGGCAGCGTAAGCTCTCCGGTATAAAATATGTTGAAACTACGTGATTATTTCAATCCCCTGTCTTTGCCGGATGAAAATACGGCACGGCGTATTTGCGAACGCTTGTGCGCGCAGGCCCCGGAGCAGTCGCGCCTGAAAACCATTGCGGCGGTGGGAGCATATGACGCCGAGATTGGCGGGCCGCGGGTCGATAGTCGTCGTCTGACCGGGATCATGTCCTATCTGTTGCGCAGTCGCCTGCTGATCGATCCGGATTTTTCAATTGATGTGGTCAATCTGGCCCATCGGCGTAATTTTCTTGAAGAAGATAAGAAATATGATCTGGTTTTCATCTCATTCATCTTGCGTGAACAGTTGCGGGGGACTTTTGCCTGTGCCACTGATCATAAAATAAATGAACCCTTTAGTAGTTATGCCCATTTTCGCGGCCATTACGGGGTGGCGTTGGGGCCGCAGCATAACGAGACGGTGTGGCAGAAAAGGGTGGTGGCGAGTGACCCCCGGCTGGTGGTGACTTATGGCGGACAGGCTGAAATTGGCACCCATGTTCTTTGTGCTGGCGATCAATCCACGCGGCTGACCCCGGTGATTGCCACACCCGCATTTAAAATCGGGCATTTCCCCACGAAGAAGTGGAATCGCCATGGGGAGCCGGATCTCGACAGCAAGGCGAGTTTGGAACTGCTTTATAACCACACTGCCAATGATCTGCCGATGCCGTGGCTGGGGTTTGCCGCGACCCCTGATTATTTGCAGGCCTCCGCCGCTGGGGCGTCTCCGCAGACAGTGCTGGGGCGTCAGGTGCGGGCGCTGGGGCTTTAATTCTTGCTTCGAAACGGATCGTTGCGGTATAAGGGGTCTATATAAAAATCTCAAAAAATGAGGGTGTGACATGGAAATTCCTGCCAATTTTAAAGATATCAATCTCAAGGATATCAATAGCGAAAAAATCAAGACGGCCTTGGGCGAGGTTGTGACCTTCGCCCGCTTGGCCCTGTCTGGCAAACCGATGATCAGCATCACGGATTTGGGCGGAGGCCGCATCGACCTGACCGAAGGATATTTTGGCAGCAAGAGTGCGGTGAGCGGTTTGCGTTTTGAAGACCTGCCGCTAGCGCTTGAATCCGGGATGATTTCCGAGGATGCG
>JAMPXY010000063.1 GCA_023700945.1 Alphaproteobacteria bacterium
TGACAGCCGCGCAATATCCTGCGCCTCGGCAAAATCCTGAAACGCCTCCAGCATTGGAAACGGCATCCATGTTTCTTTGGTTAGCGGACTGGTAATCAAAATATCCAGCTCCCCGTTTGCTTCGGTCACCGTGATGTCAGCCTTCTGCTTGTCCGCCTTCATGACATTGGTCATCAGATCGCGCAAAGCCGGAAGCAGCTTGACGATGCGCGGATGCGTAACCATGCAGCTTTGAATTTCAACCAGCTTCATTGAACCGCGTTCATTAAAACCGAGAACGACTTTCTTGCCCATCTTTACGGCAGCAAAGGTCGCACGGCGGCGCGTACCCGGCTCACTGATATGCGGCCCCTCGACCTGAGTAGGCATCACCCCTACCCGCTCCAGTGCCTGCAAAACGGTGTGTTTTTTAAAATTGGCATAGGCCGTTGGCCCTGCATGTTGCAGCACGCAACCGCCGCAGAGATTGAAATGCGGACAAGACGGCTCCACCCGATCCGGAGATGGCATAACAACACTCACGAGCGCGGCGCGCTCCTTATCCAGCATCCGCGCCTGAACGGTTTCACCGGGTAAAACCCCCTCGATGAATATACGAGCCACTTCTGGTGAATGGCCTATACCATCCCCGCGCGCGCCCAGTTCTTCGATAGTGATCTCAATATTATTAGACATAGGCGAGTTTATAACCTCTTCACAGGCAGGATGCCAGTCAAAGAAAAAGCCCCTCATTGCTGAGGGGCTTTCAAATTAGATAAGACAGACAAACGCTACATCATCATCTTGCCAACGATCGCAACCAGCAGAATGGCCACAATGTTGGTGATTTTGATCAGCGGGTTGACGGCCGGGCCTGCGGTGTCCTTGTACGGATCGCCAACAGTATCGCCGGTTACGGCTGCTTTGTGGGCTTCTGAACCCTTGCCGCCGTAATTGCCTTCCTCGATGAACTTCTTCGCGTTATCCCATGCGCCACCACCGGAGGTCATGGAAATCGCCACAAAGATACCTGTGACAATCGTACCCATCAGCATCGCCCCCAGAGCTTGGAAGGCAGCGAGATCGCCACCCACTTTCCAGACAACGGCAAACAACACCACCGGAGCCACAACCGGCAGCAAGGAAGGAACAATCATTTCCTTGATGGCGGCTTTGGTCAGCAGATCAACCGCTACACCGTATTCCGGCTTGGCTGTCCCCGCCATAATACCGGGGATTTCACGGAACTGACGGCGCACCTCAACCACAACGGAACCAGCCGCACGGCCCACAGCCGTCATCGACATCGCCCCGAACAGATAAGGCAGCAGGCCGCCAATGAACAGACCAATCACCACATACGGGTTCGTCAGCGAGAACTGGATATTCACCAGTGCCTCGTTGGCGTGGAAGTAGTGTTTGATTTCTTCGGTATAGGCAGCGAACAGAACCAGAGCTGCCAGACCGGCAGAACCGATCGCATAACCCTTGGTCACAGCCTTGGTCGTGTTACCAACAGCATCCAGAGCATCGGTCGTGACACGGACAGAATCCGGCATTTTCGACATCTCGGCGATACCACCGGCGTTATCGGTCACCGGGCCATACGCATCCAGCGCTACGATCATCCCTGCCAGAGAGAGCATGGTGGTCGCGGCAATTGCGATACCAAACAACCCAGCAGCAGAATAAGCGAAGAAGATACCCGCGCAGATCACGATCACTGGCAGAGCGGTGGATTCCATCGAAACCGCCAGACCCTGAATGACGTTCGTGCCATGACCGGTTTCAGATGATTTGGCCACTGAACGCACCGGACGGAACGCCGTCGAGGTGTAGAATTCAGTAATCCAGATCAGCAGACCAGTTACAGCCAGACCCACAACCACACATGACAGCAGGTCATTGCCGGTTATATAACCGCCACCAGCCAGTGTCAGGTGCCGATCCAGCCCGATTTGACCCAGCAGAACCACCAGCAGCAGCACCGAGAAAACGGCACTGGCGATCAGGCCGCGATAAAGCGCGCCCATGATGCTTTTGGTTTTGGGGTTAATACGGACAAAGTACGTACCGGCAATCGAAGCGATAATGCAGAGCGCGCCGATCATCAGCGGCAGCATCATCATCAGTTGCTGGGTACCCGGGGCAAAGACACTGAATGCAATCAGCATCGTGGCCACAACGGTTACCGCATAGGTTTCGAACAGGTCAGCCGCCATACCCGCACAGTCACCGACGTTGTCACCAACGTTATCGGCAATCACGGCCGGGTTACGCGGGTCATCCTCTGGGATACCGGCCTCGACTTTACCAACCAGGTCGGCACCAACATCAGCACCCTTGGTGAATATCCCTCCACCCAGACGAGCGAAGATCGAGATCAGGGACGCACCGAAGCTCAGGCCCACAAGGCCTTCCAGCGTTTCGCGCAGATCATGGCCCTGTATATCCAGAACCCAGGTATAAACACCTACGCCCAACAGACCCAGACCCACAACCAGCATGCCTGTGATCGCGCCGGACTTGAACGACACATCCAGTGCTGTATCAAGACTTTGCGTTGCGGCCTGTGCTGTGCGGACGTTGGCACGTACGGAAACATTCATACCAATGTAACCGGCAACGCCTGACAAGACGGCACCGATGATAAAGCCGATGGCTACGTGTGCACCCAGCAACATGCCGAGCAAAACGCAGACAACAGCGCCTACCATCCCGATCGTTTTATATTGGCGGTTCAGGTACGCCTTGGCGCCTTCCTGAATGGCAGCGGCGATGGATTGCATCGTCTCGTTGCCTGCCGGCATCGACATCACCTGCCGTGCAGTCAACTGGCCGTAAATCAAAGCCAGAAAGCCGCAACAGGCGACCATCAAATAAATTTCAGTCATTTTGTTTGGTTCCCTAATCTCTTCGTTTTTTGAGGGTGTTTACGCAATCCCTGTTAAAGGACGCCTGAAATTGCACAATATAGTGTCTCAAGGCAAGGGGCTGATTTTCACTAACATGCAGATTTTGCACAGGAAACGGCAGATAATATGGTTTGTGGGACGTCACAACCATAAATGTTGCATTGCACAACACCATCTTCACAATCAATTGTTTTCATAATTATTTACAATTTACCAGAATCTATGCCACTCTCGCTCCGTATCCTCAATAAGAGAAACCCGGGACAAGAGCATGCGCAACCCATATTTACCCGAAATCCATTGTCTGGCGCTGGACATGAAAGTACCAGAGAACGGCCCACTCCAGATTCTGGAATTCATGGGCGCACACCTCGCTGGTTACAAAGGTTATACACAAGCCTATGGGCGCGATATGGTCGAAGATCAAATCCTCCCTCAGTTGCGCCAGCAGTTCCGTATTGCTGCTACGCAAGTGGGGATGATTGATAAAGAAACCCCGCTCAACACAATCGGCTATGATTACGGTTACGATCTGGCCGATGAGGGTGAAGGGATTATTTTTCCGCGTAAGGACTTACCTGAATCCCTCTATGAATACCCCTCTGTTCATGTCACCAGAGCTGATATTAATTTTGCTGAACGCTCCCACGATTTTGTAGTTGCCAATTCTGATGCGCAAATGCTGCTGATGCATGATAACAAAGCAGCGCAGGCCCTGCTGGTGGCAGAGCACCCGGCTATGCAGAAATATTATGTACCCACCCATATCGCCCGCACGCACTACAAACCGGATATGGCTGACGCGATTATGTCCGATATCGGGGCCGCCGATCGCTATGTTATCAAACCCGTGGATCAGTCACAGGGTAACGGTGTGCGAATTGTCGCCGCCGCAGATCTCGATAAAACCCTGAAGCATTTACTGACAAAAATGCGCCGCTTCCGCGCCCCGAAATACGGCGATGATTTCTGGAAGTCCGATATCAGCCCGGTGATGGCGATCCAGCCCTATGTTGCCTCACGCCCGGTAGAACATAAACAACGCCGTTATGACGGGACGTTGCGCACCTTTATTACCTTATTCCGTCCAACATCATTCTCCCAAGACTGGCAAACGATTATCAACGGCAGCTATTGGAAGCTACCCCTGTCGCCTTTAAAGCGCGGCATCACCACTCATGAACAATTGATTTCTCATTCACCCGACCGTTCAGAAGTCTTTGGCCGCGCTGACCAAAGAGGCTGGCGGCGTGCCATGCCCAGCGCACAGGTGACACCCGCTTTATCTGCGGAAATAGAACCTCCGATATCTGATTTTTGCCGTACGTTAGGGGCAACCCTGGCTCAAAAAACTCTTTATGAACGTACGATGGGCCATCTACGCGCCCGTGACCCCGCACGACAGGCCACCGGTGTGACCATGGCCCTGCATGGAGAATATTATCCCACCTGTAGTGAATTTGACGTAGGCGCCAATAAACTCGACTACACTGAGAAGATGTATAACGCCGTCAGAAAAGTTACTTTGGCCGACACATTCAATGGCGCGGTTAAAAATTTTATGAGCGCACTGGCAAAGCCGGGCATTGATCGTTACCACACAGACGTTCAATATTTTTTCGGCAGCCAGCATTACATTCCTTGGACCGTACTGGCAGTGATGGAAGAAGACAAAAGATTTCGCGCTGCCCTCTTGCATCAGCCTTCCCCTTAGGGAAACATGTTCGCTGACCTCAGAGTACCGACGGAACACTAATTCGGGCGTGCGCCGCTCCTGTGCTTCAGTATCGCCAAACCCTCAGCCTCAACAGCGGGCATGATCTTGCCCACAGCCTGCAAGGCCTTGCCGAAGGCGTTATCTTCAAAGTGCTGGCGATAAAAAACCGCAAACTGCTTATCATTCTCTGCTGACGGCATATTCTCTTCAGGGATCCCTGATATCCGGCTCATACACGCCAAGCTGATACCGCTTGTTTCCTGCCGCGCAATTACATCACGAATAATCGCCTTTTCATCCCCGGTCTTGACGGGATCTTCGGCTACCCTCCGGAAGGCCTGACGGAACGACTCCTGAACCCCCTCTGTTACGCAGGTGACCAGCTTATCCGTATTGGCAACTTTATTGGCAGACTCGTCTGCAAAGGCAGCCCCCCCCAGAATTGCCGCCATGAAAATGGTCGCCGCCGCGGATGCTTTTTGTATGGATGGTTTCATCGAACACTCCCTGCCTGTATATCTATAATTGTTAAGCTCCAATAGCCATAAATCAGACCAGAGAGTCAAGGTGCCATTATTCTGGAAACAACAACACTCCCTCAAAATTTTACCCCTTGTCTAATAGCGCCGTGATGTTAATTTCCGGCGACAGAAACATACTCTCCCTCAGGATGAATGAATGATTGAACTTTTGACCGACCCAGCCATCTGGGCCAGCTTTGCAACACTGACTGTTCTCGAAATTGTTCTCGGGATCGACAACATCATCTTCCTCTCGATCGTAACCGCCGCCCTGCCGCCAGAGCAACAGAAGCTGGCACGGCAGATAGGTCTGGCTCTGGCTTTGATCATGAGAATCATTCTGCTCAGTATGATTGTCTGGATTGCCAAACTCACCGACCCCATCTTTGCTGTAGGGAGTCATGAAGTCTCATGGCGTGATGTTATCATGCTGGGGGGTGGTTTGTTCTTGTTGTGGAAGGGCACACAGGAAATCCACCATTCGCTGGAGGGCGCGGAAGAAGACGCTGCCGCCACGAAGAAAAAAGCAGCCTTTGCCATGGTGATTGGACAAATCGTGATCTTGGATCTGGTTTTTTCTCTCGACTCGGTGATCACCGCCGTGGGCATGTCCGACCAGATTTTTGTCATGGTCGCTGCCGTTGTCGTAGCGATTACTGTGATGCTGTTTGCCTCGGAGCCCGTCAGTAAATTTGTCCACGATCACCCAACCGTGAAAATGCTGGCCTTAAGTTTTATTCTGCTGGTGGGTCTCGTACTGGTGGCTGAAGGACTGCATCACCATATTGAGCGTGGCTATATGTACTTTGCGATCTCCTTCTCGCTCGGCGTGGAGTTTCTTAATCTCTGGGCGGCAAAACGGAAGAAGAAAAAGCTGGAACTAAAAGCGCAAGCATAAAAATAAAAGCCGCCCGGAGGTGAATTTTTCTTGACGTAGCGCAATTATTTTCCATATACTCGCCAACGAAGTGTGAAAAATGCCAAGAAAATATAATTTTGATAAGCCTCTGAGTAGTGATCCCGATGCCCCCTTCGAGACGTTAAATAGCACCCATAAAGATGGACGGGATGGCCTGTGTTCGAAGAGCAGGTGGTTCTACTCCTTCAGAACAGGGGGGCGGGAGCCAGTCGGGCATTTCAGAATAGATCTTCCTGAACCCGCTGCTTATCCCGGGCTAAACGAGTATCTCGATTCCGCCTATGCGTGGATATCTAAAAACTGCCAGGGTTATTTTGAATGGAGCGAAGGCAAGTGCACAGAAACAAGCCTGTCAGCAGATGCCACCGACTATAAAGAAACTTCACGTTTTTCAATTAGCATCCTGTTCTCTCATGAATCCGATGCCCGGGATTTCGAAGACGCTTACGGCGGGCATAATTTATTCGAAAGAGGGCGTAGTGCCTTCGATGGCAGAGTTTTACCCTTCAACATAGAAGAAGGCATAACAGGAACATTCCTCAGGTACGCGCTGAAATATCTCCCCTCAACGGAACGCGCCAAAATGAAGAAATCGGCACAGGCGTCTCCAGCGCCGGATATACCTCGGCTGAAATTAACAAACTAAAGCGACCCTCAAACACAAAGGCGAGGTTTGGCACTTTGATCCCGGTTGCTATGCAAATTTATGCCCAATGAATTTTCTGCCGGATATACAAATCTTCTTGGACCATCGTCAGGGGGATTGTAATCACAATACCTACTGTCATTAAATGCGAAGGCAATCAAATCATAGAGTTGTGGATTTTCTTTGGGTTCAATTTTTATCTTATATACGTTTTCAACAAACTGATGAGCATCAGTCGGCCAACCAGCACCTTCAAGAATTTTTCGATTCTCTGAATAATCAAGAAACTCCTGAAGTTTTATGCCGTCATAAGCATATAACGAATATGTCACTGAAGGCTTGGCCTTAAATTGAACTTGATATTCACTGTAGAAAATAACCGCCTGCATTCCACGGCTAATTGTTTGATCTTTTAGCCGCGATGCGTCTATACCTCTTTGAAACATAGCCCAGTCGCTAAGATAACTTAAAAGCTTTGTTTTCCCGACACTATCAATATCTACACAATCATTTGAATATTCAGCTGACAAGCAGGATGGATGTGGTTTTTCAACGTCGCGACCATGCACAGATTGTACACTATCACCCACCTTGCATAGAAAAATTCTTCTCAACAAATCAATCGCGGTCATTAAACACCCAAGTTATACCACAATCCTAGATGGGTCTTTGCTGCACTACCTGCAGCAGAACATCCTGCACTACATCCTCCCCTAAGATGCGCGTATTGGCCGCATTCAGTTTTTCCTTGATGATGCCGACCTGAACCACTCCACCCTTAACGGCAGCATGTTTGTTCAACACACCATACATATCCTGAATATAGGCATCCTTGATGCGCGGCATTTGAGCTGCAACCTCGGCCTTACCCGCTTCATCATGCACCTGTAATACCACCACCAGACTAACAATTTGACTGACGCCTTCGGCGTCGACAATTGGCAGGATCAGCGGTGCCATTTCGACATAAGCTGCATGGGCACCTTTATCTTTTTTGTGAGAATCTTTGGCTTCCTTAGCCTGAGTATGATCACCAGTCTCCCCAACCGAGGCTTCGGCTTTCTGGCCGAAATAAAAATAGGCCCCGCCCGCTGCCGCGCCGAGAACCACAATCGCCCCTAATGCCAGAAAGGCCATTTTCATGAATAGAAATACTCCCTCACACACACCCGTTTTTTATGCCCTATCCATTATATTAGAGCCTCCAGATTAATGTTCTCTTACGTATAGATTGCATTTGATTAAAACTTCCTCATGATCCACAAGAATTGAACCTACAGAAATATGTTATTTCTCATGGGTTTAGGAAAACTGTTGCAACGGACAACGATAAGAAAGGTATTGAGCGACCCCTTTTCGGCGTTAACCATTACAAATATTTTTTGGATATGGCTGCTTCAGAGTTTTTTAGGTGCCGGCGCACTAGCCGAAGCGACTGGAGGGGTTGCCTGATTGACCGACTGCCAGTCTGATCCAGAATATGGCGTCAGAGCGTATGCCGCATTGTGAAATCCGTGCGAAGTGCCCGGCCATCCCACAGCCGAACGATGGCCCGTTGTCAGCATATTGTCGGCCGCGACCAACGTACCTTCCACCAAAAATCCGGGGCGACTGATGGGAGGAATAAATATTTTCTGACTGGCCTGTTGCGAAGGGTAACGTTCATTCAGATTTTGTCCTACACCGACCAGCCCTTCCCCGACATAATTTGCCGTATCCCGCACGGCTCCCCCTACGGCCCTGACGCCCTTTTCTCCAATTACGGCCTCGGCAAAATTCATCATATTGTTTGTTGAAGCGCCCTCCGTGGCCTTGTGCGCAACGGCCGTGGCTACACTAACGCTGAAAATCGTGTTGATCGCGAAATTGAAAGCGCCCATCAATTTGGGGGTGGCAAATACTGTACTTTTTAAAACCGGCAGTACCTTATCCAGGCCCTTGCTCAAACCCATCTGCGCCGAATCTCCCTCCCGGTACTATTACCGGATAGGCTAACATAAAATATCTTATGTAAAAATTTAGTTAAGAACGGGTCATGCCCTTGATGCGATCCAACACAGCGTTGACCAGCTTATACTCACCCTGATCATAGAAAGCGTGAGTGATATTCAGGTAATCCGCGATGATAATCGGCGCATCCACATCCTGATGGGTCATCAGCTCAAGCGCCCCGCAACTCAAAATGGCGTTCAGCAACGGCTCCGTCGGTACGGTCTTCTGCTGCCCGTCTTTATTCAAGGCGGAGGCCAGCATCTCCTGTACAGTCGCAGCATGCTCAGCCACACCTTTAAGAATACGCTCAAACAAAAGACTGTCGGGACGCACCAGTTCAACACCATCCAGCGGCTTGCCCAAGCGGTGCTGACGATATTCCTCGATCACCAGCGCCACAGGCTCATCATTCCCCTTGATCTGATATAACGCCTGTACGGCAGCCAAGCGCGCCGCCGAGTTACGGGCGTTAGAGGAAGATTCTGATATCAGGGGTTCTGGGTTCATGCGGGCACTTATGCCCAATAGCGCCTGAAAAGGCAATGTTTTCTTGAAAAATCAGGCAACCAGCCCCTCTTCTGTCTCGGGGCCGCCCTCCAACTCGTGGCGAACATCCTCAAGAAATTCGTTGAAATCCTCAGGTTTGCGGAAATCCTTATAAACCGAAGCAAAGCGGATATAGGCAATCGTATCCAGCCGGGCCAAGGCCTTCATCACCATATCCCCGATCAAGGTCGACTGGATTTCTGATTCCCCCAGACTTTCAAGCTGGCGGACAATGGCGGTCACCGCCTTCTCGATCTGCTCATCCTGAACATTACGTTTGCGCAACGCCGTATGCATCGACTTGAATATCTTGTCACGGTCAAATACCTGCTTCCGGCCATCGTGCTTGATAACCGTCATCTCACGCAGCTGAATCCGCTCGAACGTCGTGAAGCGTCCGCCACACCCCGGACAAATACGGCGGCGGCGAATGGCCGCACCATCTTCGGTCGGACGCGAGTCCTTGACCTGAGAATCTTCATGGCTGCAAAACGGACACCGCACGAGAGGTTACAGTCCTGCGTAAATCGGAAAACGTGAGCACAAAGCCCGAACTTTTTCGCGCATTTCTTTTTCCAGCGACTTGTTGCCCTCAAGACCGTCCTTGGCCAAACCATCCAGCACGGTGTTGATCATCTGGCCGACCTGCCGCCATTCAGCTTCACCAAAACCGCGTGTGGTGGCCGCCGGTGTGCCCAGACGCACCCCACTCGTCACCATCGGCTTTTCCGGATCGAACGGTACGGCGTTCTTGTTGCAGGTCATTCCCGCTTCCTCAAGAACTTTTTCAACTACATTGCCAGTCAGTTTTTTCGGACGCAAATCGAGCAGCACGATATGGCTGTCCGTACCGCCAGAGACAATATCAAACCCGCCTGATTTCAGGGTCTCAGCCAACACCTTGGCGTTGCGGACGACAGCGTGACCGTATTCCTTGAATTCAGGTGTCAGCGCTTCACCAAAGCACACGGCCTTGGCAGCAATCACATGCATCAGCGGGCCGCCCTGAATACCAGGAAAGATCGCCGAATTGATTTTCTTGGCAATATCCTCGTCATTGGTCATGATCATACCACCACGTGGCCCGCGCAGCGTTTTATGTGTTGTTGTTGTCACGACATGCGCATGTGGCACCGGCGACGGATACGAACCCGCCGCAATCAGGCCCGCATAGTGCGCCATATCGACAAACAGGTAAGCGCCAATGGAGTCCGCAATCTCACGGAACCGTTTGAAGTCAATCACACGCGGATAGGCCGATGCCCCGGCTATAATCATCTTGGGCTTGTGTTCTTTGGCTAGACGTTCGACTTCGTCATAATCCAGCAGCGCATCGTCCTTGCGTACGCCATACTGAACGGCCTTGAACCATTTACCGGATTGGTTGGGCGCAGCACCATGTGTCAGGTGACCACCCGAACTCAGCGCCATACCGAGAATCGTGTCCCCCGGCTGCAGCAGAGCCATCATGACCCCTTGATTAGCCTGAGAACCCGAGTTGGGCTGCACATTCACATATTGTACCCCGAACAGCTTTTTGGCGCGTTCGCGGGCCAGTTCCTCAGCGATATCGACGAATTCGCAACCGCCATAGTAACGTTTCCCCGGATAACCCTCGGCGTATTTGTTGGTCAGAACAGAACCTTGCGCTTCCATCACCGCACGGGAAACAATGTTCTCGCTGGCGATCAGCTCAATGCCCGTCTCTTGGCGTTCCAGTTCTTTGCCAATAGCATCAAAAATCTCACGGTCGCGTGTCTCAAGCTCTTCAGTCAGAAATTTGGAATAATTTGTCATTGTCTTTGCCAGCGCCGCGTTGCTCATTTGGAATTAACCCTTTCGTTCAAATACCTACATTCAATTTTTCAACTCTTGCTTGATGCCTGCCGCCTTCGAATGCGGTGCTGAAGAATGCATCGACACAGTCAAAGGCCACCTGCTGACCTATTATACGAGCACCAAGAGCTAACACATTGGCATCATTGTGAAACCTAGATAATCGCGCCATTGTTACATCGGTACAAAGCGCCGCCCGTACAACCTTATGGCGATTGGCCGCTATCGAGATCCCGATCCCGCTACCGCAAATAATGATCCCCTGCCTTGCGCGACCCTGCGCCAAAGCCTCGGCCAGCGCATGACCATAATCGGCATAATTACACGACTCTTCGGAGCGAGTGCCCAGATCAAGAAAGTCAAACTGGTCCGCGTAGGCCGCTATAATAGCCTTTTTTAGGGAAAATCCGCCGTGATCAGCGGCGATGGCGATCGTGGGCTTGGTTGTCATGCGCCATATATAGTGAGTTCATCGACTTTTTTAAAGCGAAAATAAGTTTGACGTACAATTCTGCACCCCCTAGTCTCAATTATCCATAAACAGGGGATTTAAAATGAAGAACATTCTTGCCAAAGTAGCACTGCCTGTCGCCACTGCCTTTGCCGTTACTGCCTGCAGCACAGCGCCCAAAGAGCCAGAAATTACAGCAGAAGACCTGCGCGATGCCGCTGTTCAGTACGCGATTATGGACGCCGTCGCCCAGGGATACAGTGTTGGCGCCGCCTGCAAAAATGCCGAGAAGGAACGGGCTGGCTTCGTGGCCTATTCTGAAGAAACCAAAACCTATCAACTGGTTCTGGCCGAAGGCAACATGATGCGGGGAAAACTGATCAAGGAAGCGGACGCTACAACAGACGAGCTGCAGCGCCGCCTGAATGATCATTGCTTTCCTAAACCCTAGAGCAACTGTTTCTTTTTGAGCACATACTCCAACCGCCGCAAGGCGTTGTGTTTAAGCAGCGCCTCACCGGCGCTGGCAGGGCCCTGAATCGAGATTTCCGTCATGGTTTTGACATCCATGGCGGAAACCTTCACCAGATGACCCACAGGGTAAAATTCAATAATGATTTCGCGGTTGCGTAAAAGATTGTCTGTCATTGCCGGACTCGTCTAACCCTCGTATATTAGCCAAGAGATTAGAAATGAAAAGGCCATAACAAGGATTAACCATCATGGTAGCCGAGAGAAAAATGACCATAAAAAGCCATCACCCCGCCTTTGACTGGCAAGACCCCCTGCTCCTTGATGAGCTTCTGACCGATGAAGAGCGGATGATCCGCGACTCGGCCCGCGACTATTGCCAGTCCAAGCTTATGCCGCGAATCCTTGAAGCTAACCGCCATGAAAATTTTGACCCTATGATCATGCGCGAGATGGGGGGACTTGGTCTGCTAGGCGCTATGCTTGAGGGCTATGGCTGCGCCGGGGTGTCCCAAGTCGCTTACGGCCTGATTGCCCGTGAGGTAGAACGGGTTGATTCCGGTTACCGCTCGGCGATGTCA
>JAMPXY010000064.1 GCA_023700945.1 Alphaproteobacteria bacterium
CCCCCGGTTGCCAGTACAATCCAGCCCTTCCTGTATACCCAAAAGACCCCACAACCCAACGCCGCCATCAATATAATTATGATAAATATCAACATGTACGCCCCCTCTCCCCCACCCTTCTTTTGTCTTCCTTCTTTTACTATGTCACCGCCAACTTGCAATCCACCCACAGGGCAGATATGGATGGGGCATGGCCGATACTTTCCGACCCGTCATTATCCATCAGCCACCGGGAGATCTAATCTCTCCCGTGGTTTTCGATAACCCGCACAGCGGTTATAGCGAAAGCTGGTTATGGGACGCCTTTCTCGACCGCCTGCTCGCAGATGTGCCACAGGTCGGTGTACCCGTTCTGGAAACAGATGTGCCCCGGACCATCATCGACACCAATCGCGACATTGACGAAATTGACCCCTCCGTTTTTCAGGAGCCTTGGCCCTACTCACACAAGCTCACGGTCAACGTCAGGAATGGCATGGGGCTGATTCCCTATCTGATCAAACGTCGCGACGGTACATTAATTCAAGCTTTTAATGAACATTCTCAACTAACTGTTTCAGAAGTAAAAAGACGAATTGATGAATATTACAAACCTTACTACAACGCCCTAATTTGTTTAATTAACCAGTCACAGCAACAGCATGGAATAGCAATACATTTCAACTTTCACTCAACACCGCGTCAGGGTACCCCCCACCATCAGGACATCATTCTCGGTAACCTGAAAGGTAAATCCTGCTCACCAGC
The DNA here is from genome assembly GCA_023700945.1 of Alphaproteobacteria bacterium. Taxonomy (GTDB): domain Bacteria; phylum Pseudomonadota; class Alphaproteobacteria; order Micavibrionales; family Micavibrionaceae; genus Micavibrio_C. Next base: position 748 of record JAMPXY010000064.1, read on the forward strand.
CTTGCTTGGTTTTGTGCAGGATTTTTTCAAGAAAGAAGGATTAAGCACAGGCCTCAACAAACCCTATCCCGGCGGAGCCCTGATCCGTCGTACACATAACCCTGAGCAAGGCTGTCATAGTTTACAGATTGAGCTGGCCCGTGACCTGTATATGGACCAATCCTCACTAACCTATGACTCGCATAAAGGGGGGCATCTGAAGGATACGCTGACCCGGCTTGCGAAAGAAGTCCGGCAGTTCAGCCTCACTCAGGCCGACACCTTAAGGCCTTGAGCCCCCTCAAAAACGCCCGCCCAATGTTTCATCAAGGCTTCATCCAGATCATCCATTGAAATTAAAGCGCCAAGATCGTGACATGATGTTACGCCGAATTCACGGATGCCACAGGGAACGATGCCCTGAAAATGCGTCAGGTCAGGGTCAAGATTAATCGAAATACCATGATAAGTGACCCAGTGACGGATCCGTACCCCCAAAGCCGCAATCTTGGATTCCGTGCCATTATGGGACACCCAGATTCCAACCCGGCCCGGACGGCGCTCCCCTTTGATCCCGAATTCAACCAAAGCCCGAATAATCCATTCCTCCAGCTGCCAGACATAAAGCTTGATATCCGGAACACGCTGGCGCTCTTTCAAATCGAGCATGACATAGCCCACCCGCTGACCCGGACCATGATAGGTGTATTCCCCACCACGCCCGGTCTCGAACACCGGAAAACGGGGTTGCAGCAGATCGGAAGCCTTGGCGCTGGTACCTGCGGTATAAAGCGGCGGATGCTCAAGCAGCCAGAGCAGCTCTGGCGCACCCACCGCACGAATAGCCGCCACCCGCGCCTCCATCGCCTGGAGGGCGTCCGCATATTCAACCAGATCATCTGAAACCTTGATTTCCATAGGGTCTAGACCCTAAATCCAATCCCGTTTTGGCGCAATCTCTTTCCCGCTTGCACTCATCTGCCGAATTTGATACCTAACAGCCTTCCATTTCAGTGCGGTCGTGGCGGAATGGTAGACGCGCAGCGTTGAGGTCGCTGTGGGGCAACCCGTGGAAGTTCAAGTCTTCTCGACCGCACCATTTTTCTTTTTTGCATTTGCGAACAACCCTTTACATAGCTGCCGTGTGATTTAGCCCCTTGCTCTGGGGCTGTCATTCTTGCCATATTTCCAGCATAGTCATGTTGCATTTATATGTCCGCAATATCAGGCCCCCATCCATGAGGTTTTCATGAAAGATTCCATCCGCGAAGCCGCCCTTGAATATCACCGCAGCGGCACCCCCGGAAAAATTGCGATCGTCCCGACCAAGGCAATGGCCACGCAGCGTGATCTGGCTCTCGCCTACTCTCCCGGCGTCGCTGCGCCGTGCGAGGAGATTGAAAAAGATCCGCTCAAGGCACTCGATTATACCTCGCGTGGCAATCTGGTCGCCGTGATTTCCAACGGTACTGCGGTGCTGGGTTTGGGTGATATCGGTGCATTGGCGTCCAAGCCGGTGATGGAGGGCAAAGCTGTCCTGTTCAAAAAATTTGCCAATATCGATTGCATCGATATCGAGATTGATGAAAAAGATCCTAAAAAACTAATCGAGATCATCGCCTCTTTGGAACCGAGCTTCGGTGGCATCAATCTTGAAGACATCAAGGCGCCGGAATGCTTTGAAATTGAACGCACCTTGCGCGAACGTATGAAAATTCCGGTCTTTCACGATGACCAGCATGGCACCGCCATTATCGTAGGGGCAGCTCTGACCAACTGGCTCTACATCTCCAAACGTAAAATCACTGATATCAAACTGGTCAGCAGTGGTGCGGGCGCAGCAGCCTTGGCCTGCCTCAACATTCTGGTAAGCCTCGGTCTGCCTAAAGACAATATCATTGTTACGGATCGCCAAGGCGTCGTCTATAAGGGCCGTACCGAAGGTATGGATCCGGACAAAGCCCAGTATGCCGTTGAAACCAACGCACGCTCCCTTGATGATGCGATTGAAGATGCCGATGTGTTCCTTGGTCTCTCGGCCGCCGGCGTCTTAACCAAAGACATGGTCAAAAAAATGGCCAAAGCCCCACTGATTTTAGCTCTGGCGAACCCGACTCCGGAAATTCTACCCGAGGAAGCCCGCGAAGCCAAACCGGATGCGGTGATATGCACCGGACGTTCCGATTACAACAATCAGGTTAACAACGTCCTGTGCTTCCCATTCATTTTCCGCGGTGCCCTCGATGTCGGCGCCACCGCCATTAACGAGGAGATGAAACTGGCCTGCGTTCACGCGCTGGCTAACCTCGCTCGCAAAGAAGCCAGTGCCGAGGTTGCTGCGGTCTATGGCACTGAACAATTATCCTTCGGCCTTGACTACATGATCCCCAAGCCGTTTGATCCGCGCCTGATTGTCGAGCTACCGATGGCGGTGGCTAAAGTTGCCATGGAAACCGGCGTTGCCACCCGCCCCATCACCGACTGGAACGCCTACCGCGAAAAATTGCAATCCTATACTTACCGGACCAGCATGGCGATGCGTCCCCTGTTTGCCCGGGCTAAAACCAATCCCAAACGCGTTGTCTATTGCGAGGGCGAGGAAGAAAAGGTTCTGCGCGCTGTTCAGGTGGTTGTCGATGACGGACTGGCAAAACCGGTACTTATTGGCCGCCGCAATGTTGTCGAAACCCGGATCAAGCGACTGCACTTACGTCTGGAAGAAGGCAAGGATTTTGAGTTGATCGATCCTGAAAGCGATCCGCGCTACCGGGATTACTGGAACCGTTATCACCAGATCATGGAGCGGCGCGGCGTGACCCCGGCAGTGGCCCGGACAACCCTGCGCACCAATCCCTCAGTGATTGGCGCGTTAATGGTTGAGCGCGGTTATGCCGATGCCCTGATTTGCGGGGCCATTGGCGTCTATCGCGACCACCTCAAGGTCATTACCGATATCATAGGCCTGCAGCCTGGTGTTGAAACCGCCGCGGCTTTAAGTCTACTGATTATGAACAAGGGCAGTTATTTTATCTGCGATACCCACGTCAACCCTGACCCCAGCATCGCGCAGATTAGTGAAATGACCCTGATGGCCGCCGAAGCCGTGCAGCGTTTTGGCATCAAGCCACGCATTGCCCTGCTCTCTCATTCCAATTTTGGCACGCATAACAACGAAAGCGCTTTCAAGATGCGGGCTGCTCTCTCCGATCTGCGGCAGCGCGCCCCGGAACTGGAGATTGACGGTGAGATGCACGCCGATGCGGCACTCAGCCCAGCCATCCGGCAAGACATCATGCCCAATTCGACCCTGCAGGGCGAAGCCAATGTATTTGTTATGCCTAATGTGGATGCCGCCAATATTGCCTTTAATATGATGAAGGTTCTAGGGGATGCGATTGCGATTGGCCCGATGTTGCTCGGGGTTGAACGCCCGGCACATATCGTTTCCACATCAATTACCCCTCGTGGTATCGTCAATGTCACCGCTGTGGCCACTGTCGAGGCCCAGATCTACGAAGCCGAACACAAACATGATACGGTCAGACAAACAGCCCTGAATGTCTGACCATCAGGAACGCCGCAATGAGCGCAGATGACCAAGATCTGCTGGACAATCATATCCAGCAAGAACGTGGACAAGATGATTCCGAACAGGAGTCACCGTTTATCCTGAGCGATAACCGAATCGTTGATATTGTCGAGGCTCTGCACAGTGGTTACGATGATGCTGTTGTACATATTATCGATGATCTTTCCGTACGCGAAGCCGCCGATCTGCTTGAAAAAATCAGCGAGGAAGAACGCGAACTACTACTGACCCGCCACGCGGCAGCCTTTAAGCCGGAAACCTATTCCGAGCTGGATCCGGAACTTCAGAACCAGATGCTCTCCAAGATGCCACCTAAATATGTGGCAGCTATCATCTCCGAGTTGGACAGCGATGATGCCTTGAACCTGATCGAGAATCTGGATGAAGACGCACGCCGTGATGTCATCCATAACTTATCAGCCAGCCTCCGGATCGCGCTGGTTGAGGGTCTGAATTATCCCGAATATAGCGCCGGTCGCCTGATGCAGCGCGAATATGTCGCCATCCCGCAATTCTGGACAGTGGGCAAAACCATTGATTACTTACGCGCCGCCGGCGATGACCTGCCTGATTATTTCTATGATCTGTTTGTTGTCACCCCTACATACAAAGTTGTCGGCGAGATCCCGCTAAGCCGGGTTATCCGCGCCCGCCGCGCCGAAAAGATTGACACACTCAAACTGGAAGATATCCACCCTGTTCCTGCCACTATGAATCAGGAAGAAGTAGCGCAAATGTTTATGCGTGAGGACATTACCTCGGCACCAGTGGTAGATGAGGAAGAACGCTTGATCGGCATGATCACAATTGATGACGTTGTTGATGTTATTGATGAAGAAGCGCAAGAGGACATGCTGAAAATGAGCGGGGTCGAGCAAAGTGACCTCTACCGCGCCGTAATCTCCACCGCATCCTCACGTTTCCGCTGGCTTTTCATCAATTTATTTACGGCGTTGATGGCAGCAACGGTCATTTCATTTTTCAGCGATACGATTGAAAAATTGGTCGCACTCGCTGTATTGATGCCGATTGTGGCGGGGATGGGCGGAAATGCCGGTACGCAGGCTCTCGCTGTTGCAGTACGGTCGCTGGCCACCAATGAACTCTCACGCGTCAACGAACGACGCGTCGTTCTTAAGGAAGTCGGCGTTGGCGCCATCAACGGCCTTTTGTTTGCGACCATAATCGGTACAACCGCCGGATTATGGTTCCAAAACCCCATGCTGGGGTGCGTTATCGGCGCCGCCATGATCATCAACTTAATCACGGCAGGCTTTTTTGGTGCTTTTATTCCAATTATCCTTGACCGTATCGGCGCCGACCCGGCGGTGGCGTCATCGGTCTTTTTGACGACCATGACCGATATTGTCGGCTTCTTTGCCTTTTTGGGACTTGCCACCATCTTCCTGATTTAAAAGGATTTTTTATAACACCTTGCCATGACAGCCTAAACTCTGTATCACTGGGCACCAGATTAACACTCTGAAAAAAAAGAGAAATTCACCAAAAACGTACCTAGACGCAATGTCCGCCTCCAAACTCACCAGACCTTCACTTGACTTTAAAGACAGCTTCCTCGAAGCCTTGGCCGAGTACCATGCTGAAGGCCGTTATCTGCATCAGGACATTCACCGCATCAGTCAAGATTTCCCCGGCTTTATTGAAGCCCTGCGCGCCGAGCGCGGTTACCCGCATCAACCCTATCAGGACTGGGTCGAACCCGTCCCTGAAACCGTTTTATGGCTGGTCAAGGATGACCAATATCTGGGCACGGTCGATATACGCCACCGCCTGAACTGGCATCTGGAAAAATGGGGGGGCCATATCCACTTTGTTGTACGCCCTTCCATGCGCGGCAAGGGTTTTGGTAAAAAAATCCTGCTTAAATCATTGCCATTTGCCAACTATCTTGGCATCAAGAAGGCCCTGATTACTGTTGACCCCCACGATGCCTCTGCCAAAAAAATCATCGAGTCCTGTGGTGGTAAACTTGAGGATGAAACTCTGGCCACCGAACAGTTCCCCGCCCGTCAGCGCTATTGGATAGACTGTAACTAGACCATAATGCCCCGGAATTGCCACGAAAAAACCTTCGGGATTGTCTGGAACTCAAGTATCCTGATGCCCTATAAACCAAAAGCTCTCATGATCCGGAATACAGATTTCTATGGCCGCGCGTAAAACCAGCAAAGGCAAAAGCCGCAAAAGATCGCAAAAAAGCGAACGCCCCCTGATCATCCAACTGGCGCGACTATGTCTGGTTATCGGGATTTGGTCGGCCTTGGCACTCAGCATGGTTGTGGCATGGTATGCCGCCGAGCTACCCGGTATTATAGACGATCCCCATTTCGAACGTAAGTATGCGGTCACCGTCGAGGCCTTGGATGGCAGCACAATAGCACGCTATGGAGAACTCAAAGGCATCAGCATCGGGGTTGAGGATTTACCCCCGCACCTGATTTACGCCGTGCTCGCAATTGAAGACCGCCGGTTTTACAGCCACTATGGTCTTGACCCGATTGGCATCGCCCGGGCGCTTTATAACAATCTGACCAGTGGCCGCCGTCAGGGCGGATCCACCATTACCCAGCAACTGGCAAAAAATCTCTTCCTGACTCCTGAACAAAAACTGAAACGCAAAATTCAAGAAGCCATTCTTGCCATCTGGCTGGAAACCCAATTGACCAAGGATGAAATTTTAAGTGCTTACCTAAACCGCGTTTATCTAGGTGCCGGATCTTACGGTATCGAAGCCGCTTCGCGTGTTTATTTTGGTAAATCCGCCAAGGAACTAACCCTGCAAGAATCAGCGATTATTGCAGGGCTACTCAAGGCCCCCTCGCGATACTCCCCGCAGGCCAATCCGCAGCGCGCAGCTGAACGGGCAAAGGTGGTGATCGCCGCCATGAAGGATGCCGGCTATATCAGCGAAGAAGAGGCCAAAAACAGCAGTCTGCGACTCGATCAAGAAACACGTCCGGTCGAAGGTACAGGTGAACGCTTTTATTCTGACTGGATCGTCAGTGATCTGACAACCCTCACCGGGGAACTGCCAAGTGATATGGTGGTCGAAACGACCATGATCCCTGATATTCAAAATGCGGCCGAGGCCGCCGTTCAGCGCGTGCTGACCGAATCCGGAGAAGCCAAGAAAGCATCGCAGGCCGCCGTGGTGGTGATGGATACAGATGGGGCTGTTCTCGCCATGGTCGGGGGGCGTGATTACCGCACCAGCCAATTTAATCGCGCCACCGACGCCTTGCGAGCACCGGGATCATCCTTCAAGCCGATCATCTACCTGACCGCCCTTGAACAGGGTATGCGCCCTTCGGATATGGTAGTGGATGAGCCTATCAAATATGGTCGCTACAGGCCTACCAATTTCAAGAATGAATATTTTGGTGAAATTCCGCTCGAATTTGCTCTCGCACGCTCGCTCAATACCGTAGCGGTGCAACTGGCCTATAACGCCGGGATCAATAATGTTGTCAACACAGCCCGCAAACTAGGGATCAAAAGTGAATTGCAACATGACCTTTCTCTCGCGCTCGGCAGCAGTGGTGTCCCGATCATCGAAATGGCAACCGCTTACGCCTCGATTGCCCGCGGTGGCTATGTTGTCGTGCCCTACGGCATTACCCGTATCAAAGATACAGCCGGTCGACTTGTGTATGAACGCGCCCCGTTTGCTTCGGATCGCCGTATTGTCAGTGAACAAGCCATCGCCAACCTGATTTACATGATGGAAGGGGTCGTGCAAACCGGCACTGGCCAGGGGGCAGCCATTAACGGCTACAGGATCGCGGGCAAAACCGGAACATCACAGGATTTTCGTGATGCTTGGTTTATTGGATTCTCCGGTAATCTGATCTGTGCAGTATGGGTTGGAAACGACGATAACTCAGCGATGAAATCTGTGACCGGTGGTTCCCTACCTGCAGCGATCTGGAAAGAAACCATGACTACCGCACTACGAGTAGCGCAACAACGCAATACCTTACAACCCATGTATTTTAACCACCCTACCCCCAAAAGCATAGACTCTCTGATTAATCGCTTGCTGGCTGAACCCGCCACCAATCAATAAAAAATCGGGGATGGCACAAGGCCACCCCCTTTCTTAAGGATCACACTCTCTACTGTGGCCGATCAGGCCCGCACATACATGTTTTCGTTGAAAACTGCATAATGTGCCCGTCCAGCTGTTGCAAACCTGTTCTCTCCTATATGATCCCAGTGCTCTTTGAGCGCCAATACCGCAGGCGGCGGCACACTACCTCCAGCATAATGGCGGCGTTGTACGCTTTTGTCGGCAAAATCAAGGAAGGTAATCGGGAAGGCCTTGCGCGGAGCACGCAAACCCAGATCAACCAAGGTCTTGGCAATCAGAGCATCGCCATGATCCATGATGTCGGCTGTAAACTGAATGGCAGAGAGTATCTTGATTTCCATCCGACTATTTGGCACGTGACGCAGATGACGCATGAAACGGGCATAAACCTCCATTTCAAAGCGTGACTCATCCGAAAGCACCGGCGGCAATGGTAAAGTGATCTGTTCTTTGTTGTAAATAAACTCGCTGTGATCGCCACCAAGGCTTTCAACCCAGTATCTGTCAAAATGGTCGTATCTCATGTGATCCTCCTTATACCCGACAACACCCTGCTCGGTGCTGTCTGGTGTTATGGGCTCTTGGGCGGCCCGGTGTTTGTCAACTCATAGCCCCAGAGTGCCTCCAATCACTTAAGGGAATCTTAAAATTTGGGTTTCTTTCCGGAATCACCCCCTATTGCTTGTGGATAACACTAACGCATTCAACAATTGCTGGTATAGGGGTGATTGACGCCTCATACGCGGCGATGCAGGACAGAGAATCGATTCGGCAAGACTTTTTAATCGCACTAGCGCCGGGGCACGGCCGCACGCGCCAATGCATCGGCGCGTTCGTTTTCCGGGTGACCGTCATGCCCCCTGATCCAGTGCAGGGTCACATCATGCTTTTGCAACAAAACATCAAGCTCTTTCCACAGATCCTGATTTTTAATCCGATCAGGCCAACCTTTGGCTTTCCAGCCCACCAAATATTCATCCACGCCCTTTTGCACATATTGGCTATCTGTATAAAGTGCCACCTGGCAACGGCGTGAAAGAGCTGCCAATCCTTTTATCACGGCCATCAACTCCATGCGGTTATTGGTCGTTTCCTGCGCACCACCTGATAACTCTTTCTCATGCCCGTTCCAGCGCATGATCGTCCCCCACCCCCCGGGACCAGGGTTGCCGCTGCAGGCACCATCCGTAAAAATCTCGACATGCTTGGGTTCGCTCATGCCTCCTGCGCCTCCTGCTGGTGAAAACGCAACCGCGCCACATAGGCCAGCGGATCATGAGGTTTGACAAAACTTTGTGGATCATGGAACAGCCAGTCGTGCAAACGTGTCATCAAGAACCGCATAGCCGCTGCCCGCAACAGCACTGGCAAGGCCTGTTCCTCAGCCACCGTCAAGGGGCGAATAGCTTTATAGCCCTGCAGCAAGGCTTGATAACAATCAGCACGAAAATGACAGGACCCATCAAAACACCAGGCATTAATTACAATTGCCAAATCATAGGCCAGCATATCAGTCGCCGAAAAATAGAAATCAATGACAGCGCATACCTTGTCATCATCAAAAAAAACGTTATCGGGAAACAGATCAAGATGCGTGGCCCCCTCGGGCAAAACCGCAGGCCAATGCGCTGACAGCCACAACAGCTCCTGATCAATCAACGATGATAACCCAGGACAAACCTCATCGGCGCGGGATCGGGTTTTATCTGCGAGTTTTTGCCAGCCCGCAAGAGAAAGATCATTCGTACGCTCTTTAGAAAAATCTGCCCCCGCCAAATGCATACGTGCCAGATAACGCCCTAGATCCGCGCAATGGTTCACATTAATCTGAGGCAGTTTTAGTGCCTGCCCGGCAAAAAAAGGGAAGAGCGAGGCCGTTTTTCCGGCAACCTCTACGGTATTCTCATGCGACAGGGTTAGAATCGGCCCCGGACAGGATATCCCCATCCTGACCAGATGGTCGGCGTAGGCAAAAAAGAAAGGCAAATCATCTTTATTCGTCCGCGATTCAAATATCGTCAAAATCATATGCGATTTGCTGGTGTATACATGAAAGTTGCTATTCCACACCCCTTCGAGAATGCCCTCATGAGAGACATAGTCACCAACGTCGTAATGGGTGAGAATGTTACGAATCTGCAATGGGTCAAGCGGGGTGAATACAGCCATGACACCCATTAAAACGGGCGGGCCCCTGTCAGGTCAAGGCTTATAAGGAAAATATAGCCACCTTTTCATACCGACTCTTCTATGGCAGGATAGCGCCATGTTAGGGATCAGTACATTTCTGGAGTGGATGGAACTGGCGAGTTATATCGCCACGGTCTTTGGTATTCCTTTTGCCATCGCCATCTTTACCCATCAAGAACGCAAAGAACGACGGATCGAACAACAGGAAATTTACGATAAACTGATGGCTCATTACGCCGAAATTCAAAGCAAGCTGTTCGAATTTCCTGAAATGGATATGCACAATACCCCACTTGAAAACCCTGAAGACGCAAGGCGCCAGTACATTCTCTATGAGATGGTCGTGTCTCTTTTCGAGCGAAGCTTCATTTTGCTAGAATCAGAAGAAGACCCTGAGTATCGCCGGATGTGGAACTCGTGGGTGGATTATATCAGCGAGTGGTTAAAAAAACCAAATTTCCAAGCAGCCCTACCCCGCCTGATGCAAGGGGAAGACCCTGAGTTCGTGGCCTATTTATCACAGCTTTCCGGTCAAGATTTAAGCCCCTGAAGACGCCCCAAATCCTGCTCAGGCTGCCAACACGCCCGGCACCTTGAATGTTACGTTTTCATCAATAATTTTGACTTCTTCAAGGATAACGGCAAAGCGTTCGCGGGCAGCTGTTATCACTTCGTCAATCAGTACATCCGGGGCCGATGCCCCCGCCGTCAGCCCCAAAACCTTGACACCCTCAAACCAGTTCCAGTCAATTTCAGCGGCCCGCTGCACCAGCATGGCCTTGTCGCAGCCATGATTACGGGCAACCTCGACCAAGCGGTTGGAATTCGAGGAATTAGGCGCTCCCATCACAATCAAGGCTTGGCATTTTTCGGCAATCGCCTTAACCGCCGCTTGCCGGTTGGTTGTCGCGTAGCAAATATCTTCCTTATGTGGCCCCTCAATCGCAGGATACGCCACCACCAAAGCCGCCACCACTGCCGCTGTATCATCAACCGACAAAGTAGTCTGGGTGCAATAAGCCAAATTATCGGTATCAGCAACGGTCAAGGCTGCAACATCGGCAACCGTCTCAATCAATATGACCGCCCCAGGCGGCAATTGTCCCATCGTGCCCACTACCTCAGGGTGGCCCTTATGCCCAATCAAGATAATTTGACGTCCATTTTTAAAATGACGCTCAGCCTCACGATGAACCTTGCTAACCAAAGGGCATGTGGCATCAATAAAAAACATTTCACGTTGACGTGCTTGTTCGGGCACCGCTTTGGGAACACCGTGTGCAGAAAAAATGACAGGGCGCCCGTCATCGGGGATTTCCTCCAGCTCATCAACGAAAACCGCTCCCTTGGCACGCAATCCTTCAACAACGTAACGATTATGAACGATCTCGTGGCGAACATAGACCGGGGCACCGTATTTAGTAAGCGCTAGCTCCACAATCTGGATGGCCCGGTCAACCCCGGCACAAAAACCTCGGGGTGCAGCCAACAGGATGGTAAGGTCTTGTTTTTCCATAGGGATTATATAGAACAGCCCCGCAGGAAAATCCAGCTTTTCTAACGGAGTGCGCCCCTCTTGCACCACACCTTTGAGTATCATATGGTTCTTCTCACCCGGTTTTCGGGCGATCTTTTGACAGGCTGAGGTATCCCATGATCCGCAAAATTATCTGCGTCACTACTTTTTCCATTCTGGCTCTGGGACTTACCGGTTGCGAAACCATGACGAATGTAAAAAACCGGATTGCCTCAATAGACCTCCCCTCGTTCTCGTCTGATGATAAGATCAAAACGGCAGAAGGTGGTCTTGTCATGGCCTCGGCAGAGGGGTGTCCGCAAGTGGCCGTGGTAGAAGATCTCAAACACTTGAGCCAGTTTGAAACACCCGCAAACCCCTCACCAGAAACAAATATATCCAGTATTTCTATGACCGGAATGGAATCTTCTTGCCACATGA
>JAMPXY010000065.1 GCA_023700945.1 Alphaproteobacteria bacterium
CGATCTGTGGAGTACAGGTGGTTCATCTGTGCCGTCAATGATCGCGCGGGCCGCTCTCGTGGGTGACTACTGGCAGGGCACGGGTTTGGATGCAGCCATCCGTTCAGTGCTGTCATACTGGGGTGATAACACCACGAACGTGATCGAACGCGTGACGTTCGCGACAAAAGAAACAGGAACATATGCGCTGACGCTTGCCGCTTCAACGGATCAGGGGAATATGTTCGTGGGCGGCAGTGGTGCCGACACGGTCAATGGATCATCAGGAAAAGATTTGTTGTTTGGTGGCAGTGGGAATGATGTTCTCAACGGCGGTGCCGGGAACGATATTATTTTTGGCGGTGTTGGCAGGGATACTGTCGATTACAGCACTGACGCTGCTTCGGGCGGCACGGGCGCGGTGAATATCGACATCTATGCCAATGGTAACGGCACCGCCGTTGATGGCTTTGGCGACATCGATAACTTTAACAGCATTGAAAATTTTATTCTAACGGCACAAAACGATGCAGTATCTCTAAGGGAATCTTCCGGCAGCAAATTATATGGCGGGGATGGTACGGACACACTGACCCTGATGCAATCGCGATCAGCGGCAGCGGGAAATGGAATTTATCTTACAACAGCCAGCGATAACAGTCATGCAACAGTCGATACGGTGGTTGCGGATTTTGAGAATTTAATAAGTGCGGCACCGTCTTATTACATTGTCGAAGAAATGGGCAACAGCTTCACCGGGACTATGGAGCTGTCGTACAAGAACTACGATTCAGCCCTGACTTTTGATCTGCCCAACAGAACCATTTCGGACGCAAACGGAAATACTGATACATTCGATGTGTGGCTTAATGTCGATAAAATCGTTGGTACGGATCACGGCGACACTTACAATTTAATCAATACGTCAACTGGCGGTGGGCAATCAATTGACGGGCCTACAGTCTATACAGGAACGGGAGACGACTTAATCTATTATTACGGGGATGGATGGTCGTTTCGTGACATCGCGTTTGTCTATAGCGGCGGTAATGACGTTTTGGAATTTGAGAATGACTATGCATTCTCAGGCCGGATTGTTTTACCCCTCGGTGTTGAACAATCAGACATATCTGGTGAAATTTTAAATGTACGATTGGTTGAAAATCAGTATGGAGGCCAGACTTATTGGGCTGATCTGAAATTCAATATCGATGGTTACGGCTCCATTCTGTTAAAGGATGGGGCGCATGATAGTGTGCCACCTGATGCCGGTACTGGATTTTTGCCCTCTTTGAATGGTGGCGCTCTTAGTATGGCAGATGGCGATACCATGCTTTTAGTGTTTATGAATTCTGATGGAAATATTTCTGCCATTCCTGATCTTTACAGTGATCCCAATTACTATGAGGGTAGCTATTATGACGGTTACTATCATGCCACGTTTGCTGCGGATGATATTGACCTTGCCGATTATACTTATTTCAACAATCTATATGCCTATGACGGCGATGATACGGTTACGGGCACGTCTGCCAATAATATTATATATGGCGGCATGGGTAACGATGTCCTAGACGGGGGTGCCGGTGACGATGTTCTTTACGGCGGCGATGGCAATGACATCCTGATTGCGGGGACGGGTAACGATATACTGGAAGGCGGCGGTGGCGATGATTTATTTATCACGTCCTCCGGGGCAGGTTCCGTTGTCATACGCGATTACCGTAATGGTGATAGCTTGAAGATTGATACGGCTCTTGATCCTGCCGCCTTTTTGTTTGTTCGTGATAGCTTTAACCTGAAAATTAATGCGGGATCTTATACCATAGCCCTGAACGACTATTTCAGGTATCAGGATTATACAGGTGTGCTGGAAACTGGTGATGGTTCCCAGCATAATCTCTCGACTTATGCCGCTTCAGCCAACTGGCAACCAGAAGCCGTACAGGATTATTTTAGCAGTTTCCCGGATCAGGTTATTTCCGGTAACGTCCTTGCCAGCAATCTTTATGGCGCGGACAGGGATTATGACCATGATGCCTTAAGCGTTGTTGAAAGTACATTCATGACGGTACAGGGAGGAACAGTTGTTCTCCTTGCGAGTGGCGATTTTACTTACACCCCCGCGGAAGGGTTCATAGGGACGGATACGTTCCAATATACCTTGGTCGATGCAAGAGGAGCGCAGGATACAGCGGTTGTCACCCTTGTCCAGAGTTGGCCTGCGGGTGCCATCCTTGGAACCGCCAGCAATGATATTCTAACAGGCACCGAAAACAATGATAGCATCTTCGGTTTCGGTGGCAACGATACCCTGACTGGTGGTGCTGGCGACGATATGCTTTATGGCGGCGCTGGTGATGACGTATACGTGTTCCGCGCAGGGGATGGCTATGACACGATTACAGATTCAGATGGTTTGAATATTCTGAAAATCGAAGGCGCTATTAGCCCGTTCCAGCTTGCCTATGCCCGTATGGATAACGATCTGCGGATCGAAATCGGCAGCGGCGTGACGATCAAGGATTATTACGTCATGCAGAATACAGTTTCATACCTACAATTCGATGATGGTGCTTTGTTTGACCTCTCTCTTGTTGCAGCGAATGCTGTGGTCGTGCCTGCCACCGCCCTTCTCGGCAATAACAGTGGCAACATTCTTACTGGCGACTTTGCCGATGATATTATTTATGGCTTCGGTGGTAATGATACCATTAATGGAGGCGCAGGAGATGACCGGCTTTATGGCGGTTTGGGTGACGATGTATACCAAGTGACGCCCTATGAAGGGTTTGATGAGATTCGTGATGAGTCTGGTAGTGATGTTGTTGAAATCACAGGCTCGATTCATGAAATCTATTACTTCTACTATGATACTTATGGTTTCGGGGCTTATTTCAAGGACTTTGCATCTGGATTTTATGCCTATGGGGATGGAAGTTCTGTTTCTGATATGCATGTGGAGAAGATTCGCTTCTCGGACGGCTTTGAAATCAATTTTGAAGACATACGCTATACCAGCGTTATGAGTGAATTTGATACCAGTTACTCAGGGTATTTCGGTCGTGAGGTGGTGATAGGCTCAAGCGCCGATAATTATATCAGCACGGCTGGCGGCGATGATATTTTATATGGCGGCACAGGCAATGACCAGCTTTATGGCGGCGCAGATAACGATGTTTTGTATGGCGGTGAGGGAGACGATTTCCTTCATGGGCAGGAAGGTAATAATACTCTCTACGGGGGCTTGGGGTCAGATGAGTACACCATCATACTGAACAGCCCTGTCAATTATATATCTGATACTGGCGGAGACGCTGACATTATTCGTTTAGGTTCCGGAGTTGCTGTATTTAACTTTGTACGTGACGTCGATGATCTCATTATATCAGGGTTCAATAACCAGATTATTATTCGAGGTCAGTATGCTGCGGATGGCCAATCGGCCATAGAATATATAGAATATTATGGCAGCGTTATTGATCTTGATACAATCCCGGTACAAGAAGCTAACACCGCCCCGGTAGCCCAAGACGATGTGTTTACGGCGTTCGAGGGGCAGACGGTCACGGGCAATGTGCTGGCGGCGAATGGCCATGGGGCTGACAGCGATACCGACAACGATCCCTTGACCGTGGTGCCTGCCGAGATCGTGACGGCGGGGGGTGGCAGTGTGCTGCTGCTCTCGAACGGCGATTTTATCTATAGCCCGCTCGAGAATTTTAACGGCGCGGATAGTTTTGCCTATACACTGAAAGACGGGCAGGGCGGCAGCGATACCGGGACAGTCTTCCTCAACATGACCCCCGTGAATGACGGCCCCGTGGCGCGGGATGATACGTTCAGCGGGGATGAAGATGCGGTGATCACCGGGAATGTGCGGGTTGATAACGGGTTCGGGGCGGATTTTGATATAGACGACGATGATCTGATGGTGACTGCCGGAACATTTGCCACCTTGGCGGGCGGCTCTGTGGCTCTGGCTGCGGATGGCAGTTTTACTTATACGCCTGCGGCCAACTTCAATGGCCCGGACAGCTTTACCTATACGCTGGAAGACGGGCAGGGCGGCAGCGATACCGGGACAGCCGCGATCACGGTCAATAGCGTCAATGACGGCCCCGAGGCAAGGGATGACCGTTTTACCGGCACCGAGAATATTGAGATCGAGGGCAATCTGCTGGCCGATAACGGCTTTGGCGTGGATTTCGATCTGGATGGTGATCAGTTGCGCGTGGTGCAGGATATGGTCACCAGTGCGGCGGGCGGCTCGGTGATCCTGATGCATAACGGCGATTTTGTTTACATGCCCCCTGCCAATTTCTACGGCGAGGACAGTTTTACCTATACCGTGAGTGATGGCAATGGCGGGGAAGCGACCGCAACAGCCTTCATCACTCTCGAACCCGGCAATCTGGCCCCGGTGGCGCTCAATGATTATGACAGCGGCTTCCTGCTGGGCACGATCGGCGGCAACGTGCTGGCCGATAATGGCCAAGGGGCCGATTACGACCCGGACGGTGATCCTTTAAGCGTCATGCCGGAAGGCTTTATGACCGCCAATGGCGGCCTTGTGATGCTGCAGGCCAATGGCGACTACACCTATACGCCTGTGGCCGGGTTCACAGGGACGGACAGCTTCACCTATACCCTGATCGACGGGCAGGGCGGCAGCGCTGTGGCTACCGTCAATCTTTCCGTAGGGCTGCGCGGCAACGAGATAACGGGCAGCGAACGCGGTGACTTTATTCTGGGAACCCAGCAGAGCGATGTGATACTGGCCAAGGGCGGGAACGACTTTGTTCTGGGGCGGCAATCCGCCGACAAGATACTGGGCGGGGCGGGCAAGGACTTTATTCACGGCCAGAACGGTGATGATCTGCTGATCGGCGGTGCCGGGAGCGACCAGCTCTATGGCGGTAACGGCCATGACATCCTGATCGGGGATGATGTGCTGATCATCGGCAGCGGCGCTGGCCCCCGCTATATGCAGGCCGGATCAGGCGGCGAGGGCGACTCTCTTGATGGCGGTAACGGTAATGACCTCCTGATCGGTGGGGCCGGGAATGATACGCTCACGGGTGGCAACGGCGCGGATGTGTTCAAATTCCTCTCGGGGGCCAACGGAAAGGACAAGATCACGGACTTCGATGCCCGCGAAGGCGACAAGATCGATATATCCGATGTGCTCGAGGGTGGCTACGACCCGCTGGCCGATATGATCAGCCAGTTTGCCAAGATCGAGAAGCAGGGCCATAGCTATACGCTTTCCATCGATGCCGATGGTGCGGATAACGGCGCACACTTCACGGCCATCGCCGTCATCGACAGCAATCGCCACCTCTCCCTTGAATCTATGATCCAGAACGAGAGTTTGATTGTGTAGGGATGCTTGGGGTAGGCTGAGTGGCGGACAGGGTGAGATTCGAACTCACGGTAGAGTTGCCCCTACGACGGTTTTCGAGACCGTTACCTTCAACCACTCGGTCACCTGTCCATGAAGGGTTTTTATAGTCATAGAATCATGGGTTTTCAAGTCAATTTTCATCCTTGGATTTAATCTTCTTTTTCCTTGGTTTTTTGACGTTAATTGCCGCCGCATCCAGTGTATTTTTAATGTGGGAGGCGTAAAACTGCTCAATCATTTCCACGGAGGTTCGGCAGTTTTTGGCTATCTGATAAATATCAGCCCCCTCCATCAGGCGAAGGCAGATATATGTGTGGCGAAGGCTGTAGGCCGTCCGCACGTTGCCGTCGCGATCGTGTTTCAGGTTGCAATCAGCTAAGACCTGATTGATAAGGTCGTTGCGAGTCTTGCCAAAAATTTTGTCTGTAGGTTTTGCGTCTGGATGGCGTTTTTGCATCCGTTGGAAGGGGAGGATTGCTCCCTTCATGCTCTTGCAATAGCCTACGCCGCGTTTGCCGCGTACTTCTATTTCGAGTAGGCGTTCGCCTGTGTCTTGGTCTGTCACGAGCGTGACATCCCTGTATTCAAGGCGTCCGGCCTCGTCAGGCCGGAGTCCAGTGTTCGCCATGAATAAGATGTAGTCGTGCAAATCCTCCCACACCGTGCGGTGTCGTTTCAGGGGAGGATTTTGCGCTCGGTTTCTGGATGCTTCATAGAATATCTTATATTCGTCGGGGGAGAACCAAGCGCGGTGAACAACCTTGCCAGAGGTTTTATAAGGTGCGGAAATATCCGGCACGGCAGAAATCCATTCGTAGCGGTGCGCTGTCTTGAGGACAAGGCGCAAAGTTACGGTTTCATGTTTCAGGGTTGCACGTGAAGGCTTGCGGCCTTTATAGCCTTCTGTCGTGCGTTTCATCCTATATTCTTGAACTATACCTGCATTGATTTTATCGACAGGCATATCTCCAAAGAAAGGTAGAAGGTGAACCTTGAGGCGGAGGGCGTGAAGTTCCGCCACTTTCTCGTTGCGTTGACCTTGAGTAATGACGCTGTATTCGGCGATAAACTTTTCTGCGGCTTCGCGGAAAGTATGACCGGAGATTTTTGCCCCCCGTGCTGTCCGATGTGTCGGCGTGGGGGCAGATTCTGGCGATAGATTGAACTTGCTCAATAGCTTTGCGACATGGCTATGCTGGCTACGGCGGCTGGCGTCCACAAAGGCCGCCATATACCACATTTGGGCAAAATCTTTTGCCATAGTGAGGGTTTCGGCTTTGGTGGAGGCACGATGGTACTTCCCATCCATATAGGTAGCGCATTGCCAGAATCTACTTCTCTCGCGTTTGTAGAGGTGGACTCTGCCGTCCAAAAAGCTGTGGGTTTCGCCTTGCATCACATACCGCCTTTCAGAGAGAAAAGTGTGTAGCATGTGTGTAAGTATATTTTAGAAAAATTAAGAAACTTAACCTGTTGATTTATTTGTGATTTACGGCTGTAAATCTTTATGTCATAATCTTTCGAGAGCGGTGCATTCAACCTCTCTGCCACCTGTCCATAGATGGGGCTTAAGTGAGGGAAGCCCCTTTATAAGGGGGTGTTAGGCTTTTTTCAAGGGTTTGTTGGGTGGTCAGGCGGTGCCCAGTTTCTTGAGTTCGTAAATTATATCAAGGGCTTCGCGGGGGCTTAGGGAATCCGGCTGGATGTCTTTCAGGCGGGTTTCCAGCGCTGAGGCCTTGGCCGATTCCGGTGCTTTGGCGGTGAACAGGGGCAGGTCATCGGCGAGTTTGGTGACGGTGGCGGTGTGTTCGCCTTTTTCCAGTGTCTTTAAAACGGTTTCGGCGCGGGCGATGACGGCGGCGGGAAGGCCCGCCAGACGTGCGACATGAATGCCGTAGGAACGATCTGCCGCACCTGCGCCGACGGCATGCAGGAAAACGATATCACCTTTCCATTCCTTCACCAGCATCGCATGGCAGGAAAGGGCGGGCAGGCGTGATTGCAGCGCGGTCAGCTCATGGTAATGCGTGGCGAACAGGCTGCGGCACTTGTTGGTTTCGTGCAGATGTTCGACGCAGGCCCATGCGATGGAGAGTCCGTCGAACGTGGCGGTGCCGCGCCCGATTTCATCGAGGATCACCAGTGAGCGTTCTGTCGCCTGATTAAGGATGGTGGCGGTTTCCACCATTTCCACCATGAAGGTTGAACGGCCCCGGGCGAGGTCGTCGGAGGCGCCGACACGGCTGAACAGGCGATCAACCAATCCAATATGCGCGGAAGCCGCCGGAACGTAAGAACCTGTTTGCGCCATCAATACGATCAGCGCGTTCTGGCGCAGAAAGGTCGATTTACCCGCCATGTTGGGGCCGGTCAGCAGCCACAAGCGTTGCTGGTGGCTGAGGTCACAATCGTTGGGCACGAATTCATTGCCGCTGGTTTTGCGCAATACCTGCTCCACCACCGGGTGACGACCGCCCTTGATATCGAATGTCAGGCTGTCGTCAATGAGGGGCCTAGTGAAATTCTGATCGATGGCGAGAGTGGCGAAGGCAGAGGCGACATCGAGCGCGGCGACGGCGCGGGCGTGGGTGCCGATTTCTTCGGACAGGCGTGCGACTTCATCGACCATCTGGCGGAAGAGTTCGAGTTCGATGCCGATGGCCTTGTCGCTGGCGCTGGAAATATCGCGTTCCAGTTCGGCCAGTTCCGGCGTGGTGAAGCGCATGGCGCTCGCCATCGTCTGGCGGTGGATGAAGGGATTATCGGCGCTGTTTTCCTCGCCTTTGCGCACCAGCAATTTATCAGCGCGTTTGGCGGGGACTTCGATGAAGTAACCGAGAATGTTGTTGTAAGAAATTTTGAGGGAGTCGATGTCCGTCAATTTCTGGTAACGGGTTTGCAATGCGGCGATCAGACGGCGGCTGTCGTCACGCATCAGGCGCAGTTCATCGAGTTTGGCGCTGTATCCTGTGCGGATGAAGCCGCCATCGCGTTCCAGCGCGGGTAGGTCTTCGCCGAGGGCATCTTTCAGGCGGTCAGAAAGCCCCTGCGTCTGCGGTTGTTGGTGCAGGGCGTTTGAAATGGCGGCGAGAGCGGGCTGGTTTTCCTCAACGAGGAAGGCGCGTAAATTTTCCGCTTGCTTCAAGCCGTCGCGGATCATGCCGAGGTCACGCGGACCGCCACGGCCTACGGTCAGACGCCCGAGGGCGCGTTCCATGTCGGGTACTTGTTTCAAGGTATCGCGGATCAGAGTGCGCAGGCTGGATGATTGCACAAAGCTTTCGACTTCGTTCAGACGTTGCTGGATGGCGGGTACATCGCAAAGCGGTGCGGATAGACGGGCTTGCAACATGCGGGCACCGGCGGGGGTAACGGTGCGGTCGATAGCGGCGAGCAGTGATCCGGCTTTCTCGCCCGAGAGTGTGCGTAGGATTTCGAGATTGCGCCGGGTGGCAATATCGATTTCCATGATGCCGTTCGCGGTGATCTGGCGCGGGCGGGCGAGGTGCGGGATTTTTCCCTTCTGGGTGCGGTCGACGTAATCGATCAGTGCTCCGGCGGCAGCAATTTCGGCGCGGCTGAAGCCGCCAAAGGCATCGAGCGTACCGACACCGAACAATTCTTCCAGACGGCGGCGGGCGTTGTCGCTGTCGAACAGGCTGGCGGGTTGTGTGGTCAGCGTGTCGCGGATCAGGCTAAAGAGTTCGAACAGGTTTTCTTTCTGCGTCAGGCGGTCAGGGATTAGCAGTTCGCTGGCGCTGACGCGGCCAATGGCCATGGTCAGGTCTTTTTCCAGTACGGGTTGCACCAGAAATTCACCGGTCGAAAGCTCCAGCCATGACAGACCGTATTGCCCGCCGACTTCGCACAGGGCGGCGAGGTAATTGTTGCTGCGGGCATCAAGCAGACCGTCTTCGGTCAGGGTGCCTTGCGTGACGACGCGGATAACGTCACGGTTGACAAGCGCTTTGGAGCCGCGTTTTTGTTTGGCCTCTTCCGGGGTTTCGGTTTGATCGCAAATCGCGACCTTGTGTCCGGCGCGGATCAGTTTGGCCATATAGGCTTCGTGCGCGTGGAAGGGGACGCCGCACATAGGTATTTCTTCGCCCTGCGTTTTGCCGCGTTTCGTCAGGGTAATATCGAGAATGGCCGAGGCGAGAACTGCGTCATTGAAAAACAGTTCGTAAAAATCGCCCATGCGATAAAACAGCAGACAGTCGGGATACTGCGCCTTGACGGCATGGTACTGCGCCATCATGGGGGTATGGCCTTCGGCAACGAGGGCGTCTGCGGTTTTCAGGGCTGTTTGTGACATACCCCGAATTTACGATAATGCGTGAGGATGGGGAAGGCCGGAATTGGCCTTTTCCCCTCTAAAATCAGGATTAGCGCGTCCCGGTGGAGCCAAAACCGCCAGCGCCGCGCGCTGTTTCATCCAGCGCTTCGACGATTTCCCACGTGGCGGTGCTGTGGCGGGCAATGACCATCTGGGCGATACGCATGCCGCGCTCGATGGTGAAGGGTTCTGTGCCGAGGTTGGCAATAATCACTTTGATTTCGCCGCGATAATCGGCATCAACCGTGCCGGGGCTGTTGAGGACGGTTACACCGTTTTTCAGTGCGAGGCCGGAGCGCGGGCGCACCTGCGCTTCGAAACCGACAGGCAGGGCGATGGAAAGGCCTGTGGGCACTAACGTGCGCGCACCGGGTGTCAGCGTGATGGGCATATCGACGGCGGCGCACAGATCCATCCCGGCGGATTGCTCTGTCGCATAAGCAGGAAGGGGAAGGCCTTCGGCATGGGGGAGGGTCGTCAACTCTACTTTAATCTTGTCCATTGCTATCTCCTGCTTGAAAAGAAAAACCCCGCTGTTGCCAGCGGGGCTATCCTAGACAATTCCGTGAGAAAGGTCGAGAGGCCGATTAGTGTGCGTCGTGACCATCAACAGCTGGGGCTGCTTCTTCAACAGCGCCTTCCGATGCTGCCGGAGCAGCTTCAGGAGCAGCTTCCACCGGAGCGGCAGCAGCAGCTGCTGCTGCATGGCAGTCAGCGGCTTCCTTAGCAGCTTTTTCTGCATCAACGCCACCCATAGCGGCAGTCGCAGCGGCATCAAGAACCGAGCAATCCGGTGCAGGGGTTACTTCCGTTGTAACGGCGGCCTCTGTTGCCGCAACAGCCTCATCAACAACCGGAGCAGCTTCGGTTGCAACAGCAGCGGCGCCTTCGGCAACAGCGCTTTCAGCAATAATAATGCTGTCTTCTGTCATCTCGCCTGCTGCTGGTGAAATCATGGCAACTGATTCACCCGCTTTTGTGCTGAAAAAATTATCGTAAACCATATAGGCGCCCGCCAGGCCGGCGACCATAACAGCGACTGCAGGTGTAATATTGCGGAAGATATTGTTCATTTGTTTGTTTCCCTGATTCACGGAAAGAAAGTAAGTGAAAGCCCAACCCCGGACTTTCCTGAGGCTGTTTTCTATAACAGAAATAAGGAAAAATCATGGCAGAAGCAACACTTTAGGCGCGTCCTTGGCTCAAATTCCACAAAATTTTGTGGATGAATCAGGTTTTATAGCCTTGGTGGATCGCGGCTATGCCAAAGCTAAGGTTGCTGCAGCGGACGCCGCTGAACCCTGCGTGACCCATGCGTCGGGCCAGTTCGCGTTGATGTGGAAATTTTCTAATACTTTCAATTAGATACTGATAGCTATCGCGGTCTTTGGCAATCAATTGCCCCATGCGCGGGATGAGAAGGTCAGAATAGTGGTCATAGACTCTGCGCAGGCTCGGGTCTTCCACACGGCTGAATTCAAGGCAGAAAAACCGCCCGCCCGGCTTTAAAACCCGGTAGGCATCGGCCAAGGCATTATCAATCCGGGTGACGTTTCGCAGGCCAAAAGCGATGGTATAAACATCGACACTGTTATCCGGTACGGGTAATTTTTCGGCATCGCCCGTGACCCACTCAAAGTCATCCAGCCAGCCTTTGTTAGCGGCGCGATCACGGCCAACGCGCAGCATCTCCGGGTTGATATCGCAGATGGTGATGTGGGCAGACGAGCCGGCTGCCTTGCGGATGCGAAAGGCTATATCGCCTGTGCCTCCTGCGACATCAAGATAGTGCATACCGCCCCGGGGCCTGATCATCCGGATCAGGCGGTCTTTCCACAGGCGGTGAACCCCCCCTGACATGACATCGTTCATAATGTCATAACTGTTCGCAACTGAGTCAAAGACATTACGGACCAGATCGGCCTTGTCCTCGGCCTTAACGGGCCGTGTGCCAAACCATGTGCTTTCAGGATTAAGGTTTTGTTTCATCAGGGGACAATAGCAGGGCCGCTTACGAGGGGGAAGTCCCTGCCATCACCAGTTTCAAACTTTGGCGCACAGTGTCTCGTTTGGGCAGAAAATTGACGCGTTCCCATTTGTTGCCGGCGCGCATCAATATGCCAATGGTTTCGTTGAGTGAGGGACCTTGATGCCGCATCAGCGGTGCATTCCAGTCTGTACGTTCGAAATCAAAATCGAAGCATAATTCTGAGGGGTGGCCCGGTGACTGAAAAGATCGGTCAAATGGCGTGTGCAGTCGATATCTATACTACTTTTTCCTTGTTTTATTGTTTTAAGGACA
>JAMPXY010000066.1 GCA_023700945.1 Alphaproteobacteria bacterium
GCCGCGTCCCTTATAAAATTTACTATCCGGCAGCGGTAGGGCTCGGTCCCCTGCCGGTGGTGATCTGGTCGCATGGTCTGGGCGGCAGCCGTGATGGGGCCGGGTTTATATCGCGTTTTATATCCTCTCACGGTTTTGTTGTGATCCATGTCCAGCATCACGGCACTGATAGCAGCCTCTGGGAGGGCAAACCCGGCCACCCGTGGGATGTTATCCGCGAATCCAAATACAGCGCCGAAGATGTTTTCAATCGCTATCAGGACATTCCGTTTGTACTGGATCAACTTCCGACTTTCTGCGCGGATCAGCCCGAGATCGGCCAGCATATGGATATCACCAGACTAGGCATGTCCGGTCATTCGTTTGGCGCCAATACAACCCAGATCATGGCGGGACAGTCTTTTGGCGCTCCCGGTCAGTTGCAACGATTGAAAGAATCACGGTTTCGTGCCGGTATTCTTTACAGCCCGGTACCAAGTTTTAATAGCGAGAGTCCGCGTGAAGAAATTTACGGCACTATTGACCTGCCCCTCCTGCATATGACCGGCACTGATGATACCAGCCCCATCGAGGGATTTGGCTATGAGCGTCGTCTGGAAGTATACACCCATAGCGGCGGGCCTGAGCAAATTCTGCTGACGCTAAATGGGGGTGACCATATGGTCTATAACGGCAGCCGCGGCAAACTGGCCGATAACCCCAAGCGGCTTGTCCATGAAAATATCATCAAGGTGGCAGCGCTGGCTTATTGGGACACCTGGCTCAAAGATGATGCAACCGCCCGTCACTGGTTGATGGAGGGGGGATTTGCTACGTGGCTGAACGGTGAAGGCTCATTCTCCCTTAAGGGATAATTTTTGCCAGTTCCTCTTCGATAGCTTTGGTCAAATCCTCAGAATCCGGTTTGGTCGTAGAAGCAAAAGAGCCGACAAGTAACCCGTCAGGCCCGACCAGATATTTATGGAAGTTCCACCGCGGCTTGCCCGAGAGCAAACCGCCCTTCTTTTGTTCCGCCGCCCAGTGATAGAATGGGTGGGCGTCCGCGCCGGTAACGGCGACTTTTTCTGTCATCGGGAAAGTGATAGCATAATTCATGGCGCAGAACTCTTTGATGTCCTGATTGCTGCCGGGCTCCTGCCCGCCGAAATCATTCGCAGGTACACCAAGGATGACCAGACCTTTATCCCGATAGGCATTATAGAGCTTTTGCAGACCCTCATATTGCGGGGTGAAGCCGCAGCGTGAGGCCGTATTGACCACCAACACCACCTTGTTGCGGAAATGGTTAAGAGGCAAGGGTTCGCCGTCTATGGCGGTAAAGGAGAATTCATAGGCGGTCTGCGGGGCTGTGGAGGGAGTGGCTGTCTGCGCCCGGGAAGTGGGTACAACCAGACCGCACAAGGTCAAGAAACCGGCGATCATGGCCATGGTCAGGGTAGTTCCGGGCATAGTCTTCTCCTTCTGTGTCTTTTATTCTTGTCTTTACGCAGACAGTATCTATGTGGATGATGGCAAGCAAAAGGCAAGGTCATGACAAATTTCGCCATAGATATACAATCCCTCAATAAAACCTACCGCCCGCGCGGCAAGGGACAGCAAGCAGAGAAAGTGGCACTGCAAGATGTCACCCTGCAAATTCCACGCGGATCAATGTTTGCTTTGCTGGGGCCGAATGGCGCAGGGAAATCGACCATCATCAATATTATGGCAGGGTTGGTGAATAAAAGCTCTGGCACGGTCAGGATATGGGATATTGATATCGATCAGGACTCGCGCAGCGCCAAAGCCGCGATCGGGGTGGTCCCGCAGGAACTGAATTTCGATCCCTTTTTTACCCCGGCGCAATTGCTTGATATTCAAGCCGGGATGTATGGTGTGCCCAAAGTCGAACGCCGTACCCAAGAGATCCTGAAGATGATGGGACTGGAGGACAAGGCCGGAGCCTATACGCGCAGCCTTTCCGGCGGGATGCGCCGCCGTCTGATGGTAGCCAAGGCCATGGTGCATAATCCACCGATTCTGGTGCTGGACGAGCCAACCGCAGGTGTCGATGTCGAATTGCGTCAGCAACTATGGGAGAATGTCCGTCAACTCAACCGGCAAGGCGTCACCGTGTTGTTGACAACGCATTATCTCGAAGAAGCGCAGGAGCTGTGCGATACCATTGCCATTATCAATCATGGCCGGATTATCGCCTGTGAGGAAAAAGAAACGCTGCTCTCACGTATTGACGCCAAGGAGATTCATTTCCGTCTGGATAAACCAGTTGAGGCGATCCCCCCCGGTCTGGCGGGTTTCCACACCGCTATACAGGGACGACGGACACTGGTGGTACGCTACCGCCCGCGGGATCACCATGTCGGGGCGATCATCGCCGCGGTACAGGCCGGTGGTTATGAAATTGTTGATCTTTCAACCGATGAAAATAGCCTTGAGGCCGTATTTTTGCAGCTAACCGCAGCGCCCGTAACCGTGGCGGCCTCAGTATAACCGGGGGTTTTTCCCGTTTTTTTAGAAAATCTATTGAATTACCGCGGGTTTCAGGGCTAAGTAAGCGGGCTTTGGTCACTTAAGCGCCCGTAGCTCAGCTGGATAGAGTATTGGTTTCCGAAACCAAGGGTCGTAGGTTCGAGTCCTACCGGGCGCGCCACTCAGTCTCTAAATATTTGATATATACTAGAAACGTGAAAAATGGCCTCAACAGCGGGCTTTTTTGATGCTCATTTTAGATGAGGCGGCGAGAGAGCTATAACTAGTTGAAAAATACAGACTTTTTCTCAAGAAGGGCATCCCAAGTCTTATCAAAATACCCCTTATTAGAACATGTTGTCCTGCTCCCCATATGGGACAGGATTCAAAGAATTAGATCTAGCTGTATGGATAGAATCCTACACGAGGCGCCATTTGACCTGCGCCCCATAAAATAGGCCAAAACTTTATAGAGTCTTCCAACCACAATCAGGAGACAACGATCAACAAGCGATTTACAAGAGCGGCCAGATAATTCAGGCGATTTTTCTCTCTGTATCCAATTTCGTGGGATCTTCAATCCTGTTTAAGATGCCCTTATATTCCTCCATAGATGAGACAGCGTGCTTCTGAATAATGTTTGCTGCCTCGTTGCCAGACCTGTTCAGGATTTCTGCCAGTTGCTGCCAATTCGCGACGGAATTTTCATAGCATTTCTGAACCAGAACAGCTTGCTTGGCAACTTTTTGTTCAGGAACATCCTCAGCCACAATGACCTTTACCATAGATGACGATTCTTCAAGCATCCTTGAGAAAAATTCAGATTGACACTTGCCTGCGCTCTGCAAGCCTTTCAAAACAAGATTACCGGCCTCCGCACATACTTCAAGATTTCTTTTTTGAACTTCGAATAGAGGCGTAACATCAGGAAACTGAAACGTTTGTAGATCAGAAAAATTTTTTATAAAATTCCGATTGTATATATTTTCAAATTTTAACGACATTATTTTACATCTCCTGTTACAGTTTTAGTTGAGGTAAATCTCTGTTTTATTAATATAATTAATACGCAGAGTGTTTTTATCCTTTGAAATTATTTTTGATGTAGTCAATAATTTCACTGACTGCGTGAATTTTTTCAATGGCAGCATTATCAATCTCAATATCAAATTCTTCTTCAAATGCCATCATCAACTCAACGGCCTCCAGTGAATCAGCCCCCAGGTCCTCAATAAAACGAGAACTCTCAGAAATTTTTTCATCGTCAATAAATAGTTTTTCAACAATGATTTTTTTTACACGCTCAAAGATATCATCCACGTAATTTACTCCTGTATCCGGTCTATTGATCAAACTTTGAAAAAGCCAAAGTACAATTGGTTCCGCCAAAACCAAAGCTGTTGGAAAGAATTGTTTTGTGATTCATATTGGCGATCATTTTTTGTGCAATCGGTATATTGCTGGCCGCTTTGTCAAGTGTTTCTATATTTATGCTGGGCGCAATAAAGTCATGCTCCATCATCAAAAGTGAGTAAATCGCCTCTTGTACCCCGGTTCCACCAAGAGAATGTCCCGTCATGGATTTAGTCGAACTTACAAAAGGGGCGTCCTGCTCTACACTATCAAAAACTTTATAAATAGCCTCTAACTCTGCAATATCTCCGACAGGGGTACTAGTTCCGTGAGCATTAATATATGTCACAGGCGATGGAATTTCCTTCATCGCCTGACGCATACAACGAACTGCACCCTCTCCGCTGGGCGTGACCATATCTGATCCATCTGAGGTTGCGCCATATCCAGTAACTTCTGCATAAATTTTTGCGCCCCTGTTTTTGGCATGCTCAAGTTCCTCCAGTACCAGAACGCCGCCTCCACCAGAAATCACAAAGCCATCGCGTTCAGTATCGTAGGCTCTCGACGCTTTTTCCGGGGAGTTATTGTACTTTGATGATAAAACACCCATAGCATCAAACAGATTAGACAAACTCCAATCCAGTTCCTCTGCACCACCGGCAAACATCACATCTTGCTTGCCCCACTGGATCATTTCCACAGCGTTACCAATACAATGAGCTGATGTAGCACAAGCAGAGGAAATTGAGTAATTGACTCCCTTGATTTTGAAATTTGTGGCAATGGTTGCCGAATTGGTACTCGCCATACTTTTGGGAACAGCGTAGGGGCCAATCCGTTTGGGAGACTTTTCACGGGTGAGATCAGCACACTCAACAATGGTGCGCGTCGAAGACCCACCAGACCCCATCACTATGCCAATACGCTCATTGCTAATTTCATCTCTGCCAAGACCGCAATCGGACAAGGCTTGTTCCATGGCAATATGCGTATAAGCAGCGCTGTCACCTAGGAATCTCTTTATTCGGCGGTCTATTCGTTCATCCAGATTAATATCAGGTTTCCCGTAAACATGACTGCGAAAGCCCATTTCTGCATATTCGGGAGAGAACGTAATTCCGGACTTGCCTGCCTTCAGAGAAGCCAGAACTTGCTGTGTATCATTTCCTATGCAGGATACAATGCCCATACCCGTTACAACGACACGCCGACCACTACCACCCATGCGATTCATCCCTTCATCGCATCAAGATTGTCAAACAAACCAACTTTCAGTCCTTGAGCTACGTAGATCAGTTCATCATCTGCATAAACTCGTCCATCGCCAAATCCAAGAACCAGCTTGTGATTGACGACGCGCTTTATATCAATCACGTATTTAACTAGCTTTGTTGTGGGCAACACTTGGCCAGTAAACTTAAGATCATTCAAGCCAAGCGCCCGCCCCGTACCCGGAGCGCCAGACCATCCTAGGAAAAAGCCAAGCGACTGCCACAAGGCATCCAGCCCCAGACAGCCCGGCATAACCGGATCATCTTCAAAATGGCAGGTAAAGAACCAGAGATCGGGCCGAATATCAAACTCAGCTTCGACAATTCCCTTGCCATAAGCACCCCCCTCTGCCGCAATATTTGTAATCCTGTCGAGCATCAGCATAGGAGGAAGAGGCAACCTTGAATCTCCCTGACCATCAAATTCAGAATGAGCGAAAGTAAGAAGTTCAGTATAGCAATAACTCGATTTTTTCTCGAACTGCTCTCTTGGGATTTTGCTGGTTTGCTGTGCTATCATCGCAACAATGCTTAAACTTATGCAGGAACAATCAGATTGATCTAGATCAATTTTCGTCCTATTTGTCTTGCATAGAACTCTAATAAATAAGATCAAGTTTGAGAGGAGTTATCTATATTATTACCAGTAATTGTGGACATAATGACGCCGCTACATCTGACAAAAGCAGTTTTTTAGAAACGCCCACGAAAATGAATACTGATCGTTATAATCGTCAAATTATTCTCCCGGAAATCGGGGGAGAAGGTCAAAGGCGCCTGACAACCGCCAAGGTTTTAGTTGTGGGCGCTGGCGGTCTCGGTTGCCCAGTTTTACAATATTTGGCTGCAGCCGGGATTGGATTACTCGGCATTATTGACCATGACCGCATTGATATCACCAACCTGCAACGACAAATTCTATTTAATACCAGCGACGCTGGCCAACCCAAAGCACAAATAGCCCAAAATCGCTTGCAGGCGTTGAACCCCGATATAACCATCAAGGCCTACCCTGAGGAACTTTCAGACAGGAATGCCTCAGAGTTGTTTGCAGCCTACGACGTGATTGTTGATTGCACAGATAATTTCTCAGCAAAATTCCTCATCAATGATGTCGCTGTTAAGCTTGGAAAAGCAGTTGTTTACGGCGCCATTCAGGGTTTTGAAGGTCAGGTTGCTGTTTTTGATGCCGCGCAGGGTCCCTGTTATCGCTGCCTTCATCCGCGGCCACCGCGCGGCGTTATATTGAATTGTGCTGAATCGGGCGTAATAGGTGCGCTCGCAGGCATGATCGGTACCATACAAGCGATGGAAGTCATCAAATTGATTATTGGTCATGAAAGCTTTCAATCTCTTTACGGAAATCTTCTGATAATAGATTCAAAAACAATGGAAGTCAGTCATTTGACCATCCCCAAAAGCGGAAACTGTCCGGTTTGTTCTCTATCCGCCGCAGAGATTGTACCCCACTACACCTCGCCTGTTTGTTTCTCTGCTATCGTCAGAGAAATTGACAATAGTGATCTGCCAACACTGAGTGGCTGTGTGATGATTGATGTGCGGGAACATGAAGAGTGGGATCAAGGGCATATTCCAGAAGCACTCCATCTGCCTCTGTCGGCTTTAAACCGAGACCCCGAAATCTTCAAACCATATAGACATGATTCCTGCGTTCTCTATTGCCAACGCGGTCTCCGCAGCCAGAAGGCTGCCGAAATATTGTTACAAGCCGGTTTTAGCGATATTTACAGCCTTAAAGGCGGCTATGAGGCTTGGCTACTAACAAAGTCGTGATCAGGCGGCCTTACGCATCTGCGTCTTGATATCAAGCTGCAGGGCGATATTCACATCACCCTGCATCGCTGACAGCCCTTCTTTCGAACGACCCAAATCATGCAGCTCTTCCAGCATCGCGTGCGGCACGGACAGGCAGAACCCGGCAACCGCCATCTCCAGCCTCATATCCTTTTCAAATTTGACCGGCGCAATACGGTAGGTAAAGCAATGAGCCCCCAAACAGACTCGCTGATCAATCTCCCTGCCACGCAACAGTGTATCTAAATCCTCGGGCGTAATACGAAAGCGAAAACCGTCTTCAGAAATGCGTAAATTCATAATGCTATAATCTCCCAGTCTTGTTGTGTATTGATGTTAGACATACTTTTTTTATACGCAGGGGCTAAATCTATGCGACGCGCCTTCTTGGCCGTCAGCAAATCCCTGACAGCCTGGTAATCACCTGTTTCCCTGCCGGTAGAAAGACAGGTCGGCAACGGATAGCCATCGTAATAAACGCTGCCGTCATGCCCCATCAGCTCATTCAGAACTTGAACCTCAATCAAGGGCATATCCACCGGCACAAACAAAAGCCGATCATAATCCGATTCAAAACGCTCAAGAAGATTATGCATGGCCTGTGCCGGCCCGTCATGGCGCACCGCATCATTAATGCAATCGTATCCCGGGACATCGCCGCTGATATAAATATCCGCCAATCCCGATTGCCGCAAAAGCTGGCTCATATGCTCAACCAGCGGGATGTTTTTATATAATAACAACGCCTTGTTCGTTCCCATGCGCGCGGAACGGCCTCCTGCCAGAACCACCCCAGCGGTTTTAGCCATGGGCTCCACACTTTCCGCAACAAACGGTGGGTTCCTCTGGCTCAGTCACCAGCGAATGACCGGGCAGCCATGCGCTTTCTCCGCCGATGTAGTGCTCCTTCTTCCAGACAGGCGCACGTTTCTTGATCTCTTCAATTACATAACGGCAGGCATCAAAGGACTCTTCACGGTGCGGCGCGCTGACGGCGATCAGAACACTCACACCGCCAACCGGAAGATAGCCCTGATAGTGCGACACAAAATAGCGTGTCAGCGGCCAGACACCCTGTGCTTCGTGGCAGATGCTCATAAATTCCGCCGTGGCCAGCGTTTCATGCACATCATAGGTAATGCCCGTGACAGATTGGCCCTGATGATTATTCCGTACAACACCGATGAACATATCTATCGCGCCATTCGCAGGATCTGCCGCAAAATCACAGGCCTGTTGCGTGTTCAAAGGCTCTGTTGATACCGATACCTTGATACCATCGCTGTTCATTTTACCCTCCACAAACCGGCGGCAAAATCGACAGGCTGGAATCGGCGTCGATAATAAATCCCGGCGGTAAAATTATCTGGTCGTTCGCAATCACGGAATCCATTACCAGATCACGCGATTGTGGACCCAATACCTGACAAAGCGCATCTTGTACTGCTGTGACAGACGAGCCCAACGGCACGGACAACTGAACGCTGTCATTATATTTCCTGAAAGCGCCATATAGGCGCATCTTCACAGTGACATTTTTCATTTTTTCTCTCCTGTGCGCTTTTCAAAACCCTGACTGGCGATCATTTTCAGAGCGCGTGCCATAAACGGGCTTAATATTTCCCAACATTCAGCGACGGCCTTGGGGCTGCCCGGTAAAGCAATAACGAGAGCATCACCCATCATGCCGGCTTCCATACGGGAAAGCCATGCGGTGTCAGTATAGGCAGCACTCTCACGGCGCAGCATTTCACCAAACCCCTGAAGGATGCGGTCGCACACAACATTCATGACTTCGGGTGTGACATCGCGCGGCCCCGGCCCTGTGCCCCCTGACATGATAATCAATTTCGGATGGCCCTGTTCATAAACCTTGTGCATGGTATCTGATATAACGCCCCTGTCGTCAGGAATGACGACATATTGCACAATCTCTGCCCCGTCAGCTTTCAGCATATCCACGAGCAATGCTCCGGATTTGTCTTCATAAACCCCCGCCGCCGCGCGGTCACTCATGACAATCACGGCGGTCGGTATGGCCTCCATCGCCCGTACCGAAGAAATTTGTGTCGACAGCCAGGCCGGAATGCCATCGGGATTAACCCACAGCCCGCTTTTGCCGCCTTCTTTCACCAGCAGCCGGATGCCGCCAATATTCAAGTTAGGTTCCGTTCCTTTGACCAGATCCCAGATCGTTGCCAGCGCTGCCTGCACCGCCATCACGGCTTCCATCTCCACGCCTGTCTTGGCGTGTGCCGTGACTTGCGCATAAACACGCACCGCTGCCGGAGCCTCAAGGACGCAGTGGATGCTTACCTGATCCAGCGGCAATGTATGGCACATCAGCAACGTCTCGGGCGTTTTTTTGGCGCCCATGATCCCGGCGACCTCGGCCAACGCCAGCACATCGCCTTTGGGCAGAGATTTGGCTTTGATTTTTTCAAAGGCGACAGCCCCCACTGTAATCACACCTTCTGCCACGGCACGGCGCCGGGTCACGCGCTTGCGCCCCACATCGATCATGCGAAACTGCGCCTCTTCCTCTGCCGGGAAATCAACAATCTTGTTATCCTGAGTATTCATTCTTCTATCCTCCAATCGATGCCAGATGCTGGCGCACACCGGCATCTCCGCTATGCAGGAAATGCGATGAACGTTTAAACTGCATCAGGCTTAAAACCTTGTCCTTCAATTCGTCGATCTGGACGTCATCCTGCAACAAAGGCCGCAGATCATGTCCACCATTACCAAACAGGCATAAATGCAAGGAACCGCGCGCTGAAACACGCAGGCGATTACAGGTGCTACAGAAATCCTTGGCATAGGGCGCGATCAACCCAATACGCCCCGCATAAGACGGGTGCGCATATTCAACCGCAGGTCCGGCTCCGTCCGCGCGTTCCTGCAACACCCATCCCCGTTCGGCAAACTTGTTGCGGATTACCGTTGATGGAACATGATGTTGGCGGAAATAGGTAAGATTGTCACCAGTCTGCATCAGTTCAATAAACCGTAACGACACCGGCCTGTTCTCTACAAAGGCAAGAAAACCATCCAGCTCATCGTCATTCACGCCCTTGAGCAGGACAGTATTGATTTTGACATTCTCAAAACCGACATTCAACGCCGCATTCACACCTTCCACGACTTCACCCAAGCGATCATGGCCTGTAATTTCGTGGAATTTGCGCGGATCAAGGGAGTCGATACTGACATTGATCGCGCGCAGACCAGAGTCAAAATAACTTTGCGCTCGTTCAGGCAACTTGTAGCCATTGGTGGTAAAGGCCATACGGCGAATGCCGGGAATAGACGATACAGTCTGCGCAAGTTTAATAAAATCAGGCCGCACCGTAGGCTCGCCGCCTGTCAGACGAATCTTCCACGTCCCCAGTTCCGCAAACGCCGTGACCAGCCGCCTAATTTCCAGCACGCTCATAAACTCATCACCATGGGCTTTTTGATAGCCATCCGGCAAGCAATAGCTGCAGCTAAAGTTGCATACATCCGTCACGGAAAGGCGCAGATACGGGAAGCGCCGCCCGAAGCGGTCCCCGATGAGTGTATTGTCTTCCATTGTCGCTCCTTTCCAAGACGGGAGGCCGCGGCGTTTCCCCCGCGACCCCGGTTGCAGAACCATATTTTCATGTCTGAAAACTTAGGTAAGGCAACTCGGAGTTTGGCCTTCTCAGCCACTGTAATAAGGCTTATTGTAAAGCCATCCGGTGATAGTACATTTGATCCAAATCAAGCAGAAGAGCTATAATGAACATTGCTAACGCGTTGAAAAAAACACCTCTTTTCTCGGGCATGCGCGATGAGACGCTGGCTCATTTTGCAGAGAAAAGCCCAGTTAAACATTATGAAAAGGGGGCGGAGCTCTTTGCCATGGGCGACCCTGCCTCCGCCTTCTTCTTTATCATCAATGGCTGGATCAAGCTCTACCGTGTATCGCGCGAGGGTGAGGAATCGATCATCAATGTGTTTGCTCCCGGTGAAACCTTTGCAGAGGCCGCTGTCTTTGGCCCGATGCAGCGCTACCCCGTCAATGCGCAGGCCGTGGAAGAAACGACGCTCCTCGAAATTCCACGCAACTTGTTTGTTGAACAAATTCGAGCTGACAGCGATTTTGCCCTATCCATTCTGGGGGCAATCTCCGCCAAGCAGCGTTACCTGATCCAGCAAATCGAACAACTAACCGTACGCGAAGCGCCGCAGCGCATTGGCACATTCCTTCTGCGCCTGTGCCCTGCGGGCAACGGTAAAAATGTTGAAGTCAGCCTGCCTTACGATAAATCCCTGATTGCTCGGCGCCTGAATATTCAGCCAGAAACATTTTCACGCGCCTTCAAAAAACTGGAGCCACACGGCGTAACGCTGAAAGGCCGCGTTGCGGTGATTGAGAGTATTGAAAGTCTAGCTGCCTTTTGTGACGTCGAAGACCGCAACAGCCCCTGCTGACAATCTGCCTATGGAATCAGGAAAACTGCACGATTTCACCTTGCATATTGAAGGCGAGTAAATTACCCAGATGACCGTTCTTAATCGCTTCTACCATCATCATCAGCGGTTGCTCCGCTTCATCACTGCTGGGGGGTATATCGGCTACGCCTGACATGCCCGCTACGAAAACAATATCCCAAGACGCCCCTGTCTGACGGGACTCTTCCACCAGCGCCGGAAAATCACTCAGCTCTACTGGCAATTTATCAACACACATGACCGGCGACAGAGTTCCCCCTTCCCCCGCCCTAAAGCGCTCTTTTTGGATTTCATCAGCATCATCTGGCAATTCGGCGCTGGCAAACACAAACAACAGTCTTTGCGCATCAGGCTGCATTCTGGCGGACTGTAGAAGATCGGCATAATTTGTAATATTGACCATGATAATTTTCTGCTCTGTTTAGCTGTCTATGCGGGCTGCCTGTCCGGACGCGGCAACCACAGCATGGTGGCATACATAAAAAGATACAAGGCAAAACATACAGACCACAAAGTGCC
>JAMPXY010000067.1 GCA_023700945.1 Alphaproteobacteria bacterium
ATACGGCAATGTCACTACGGTCTTTATAAGACGTCTTTTCCGAGTTCAATTGATCCGGGTCATGAAACCCCATAATCATCCGAAAGGCTGTAACAAACAGCAGTAGACCTCCGGCGACGCGGAAGGCAGGCAAGGAAATATGCATGTATTCGAGCAATATCCGTCCGACCAGACTGAACAGCAGCAAAATGCCCAGTGCAATCAACACCGCTTTGAGGGCTATCCATCGTTGCTGGCGGCGATCCATACCCTGAGCCAGTACGGCAAAGATTGCCGCCGTACCAAACGGATCCACCACCACAAACAAACTGACGAAGGCGGAGACAAACAGCTCGAAACTCATAAAACTCTATCCGCGCTGACTTAAGGGAACAAACGCCCGCGTCTCCGGCCCGGTATAATCGGCATTCGGGCGGATCAGCTTGTTATTACCGCGCTGTTCAAAGATATGTGCGGCCCAACCCGATATACGCGACATGACAAAAATGGGCGTAAACAGCGGCGTCGGTATGCCCATGAAATGGTAGCTGGAGGCTGAATAAAAATCGAGATTGGGGAAGAGATGCTTTTCATCCCACATCAGCTTCTCGATAGCCTCGGAAACCGGATAGAGCGTCTTATTTCCAGCATCATCCGCCAGCTTTTTCGACCACGCCTTGATCACAACATTGCGTGGATCGGCTTCGGTATAGACACGGTGACCAAACCCCATGATCAACTGTTTTTCCGTCATCATTTTCTTGACGCCCGCGACGGCCTCCTCCGGGCTTTTAAATTTTTCGATCAGTTCCATCGCCGCCTCGTTAGCGCCGCCATGCAGCGGCCCGCGCAACGCGCCAATCGCCCCGGTCACAGCTGAATAGATATCGGCCATTGTTGAAGTAATGGTGCGCGCGGTAAAGGTTGAGGCATTGAATTCATGTTCAGCATACAAAATCAGCGACACATTCATCGCTTTTTTGTGCAAGTCCGAGGGTGCCTTACCGTGCAGCAGAGTCAGAAAATGATCGGCAATGCCTTCAGCCGCCGTTGTGCAATTGATTCTTTTGCCGCTACGGGTGAAATGCCACCAATAAGCCAAAACCGCCGGATAAACCGCCAACAGACGGTTTGTGACCGCCACCTGATCGTGGTTGGGGGCCTCCATCTCGAGATTGCCGAGGAACGAGGTTGCCGTACGCATCACATCCATTGGATGGGCCCCAGCCGGGATCAGTTCTAGCACAGCCTTGAGCGCTATCGGCAGATCGCGCTGGTTGGCAAGATTGTTTCTATAGTGTTTTAGTTCGCGCTCGGTCGGCAGTTCCCCGTAGAGCAGCAGATAAGCTACTTCCTCGAATTCGGCCTGCTCGGCCAGTTCATAAATGGAGTAACCACGATACTCGAGCGTGTGAGCCCCCCCTGCCGCTGAAATTTTTGTTTCCCCGGCAACAATTCCGGCCAACCCCCCGGTTTTCTTCTTTACACCCGGCACGGCCACGGCGGCTGAACTCCCTGTCATGACATTAACCTCATTATCACAATTAAAATCCGATTGAAGATTAGAGCGACTTCACCCAATATCCTAGAGGGGATATATTATTTCTCCCCTTGAATCCTCTTGCCGCGTGGTATCCCCCATTTTGTCCATTTTCAATAAAATCTTAACCTTTTTCCGCTATTTGTTAAGAGGTCACAAGAGCGACATTTTGCCGTCAGAAGCGGTACCGGAGCGACTTTTGAATCAAAGTCAGGGATTTAATGGCCCGTTAGGGGCCGATGCTTTATTACTAAAGGAAGATGACCGGATCGTCCTTTCGGTAGATTTCTTTTTCAGCGACATTCCCTCTTGGCTGGAATGGGATGCCAGCACAAAGAAACTGGCTGTCGTGCAAATGGGCGGGGCTGTAGCTGAACTGGCTCTGGAGTTACCCGAGAGCCATGTCATAGATTTCGAAACAGCCAAGCGCGTCTATCTGATTACACGCAAAGGACAAAAGCGGCTGGAATCAGCCAACGACCAAAAACTGGTGCATTCAGTCAATCTGATCGTAAGACGATCACTATAAAGAACAAATAATTCGAGGAAGGAACAGGACCATGCAACAAGCCTATGCCACAACAGAAAGCGCCCTCGGCCTGATGGCCGAGACCCAGACCGTGATGGGCTTAGCCCGTGCCCAAGGCCCGGGGCTGCCGGAGCCGGGCAATGTAACAGCCATGAATCTGGTCGGCCATGACTCCCTTGATGTACTGGCAGCGCCGCGTGAATGTTCTGTACGTATCGGCAACCATGAACAAACAGTCAACCTGCAACCTGCTGCGGGTTCTAGCATCGCACAAATATGTACAGCCGCCTTCAGTGTCACAGCATCGGGACCGCAAGCCCCCGCCCCGACCAACGCACCCGGCATGGGCCGTAAAAAATAGACAAGGCACAATCAGACTTCACAGCAAGAGCAAAAAGGCCGGGTGTGATCCCGGCCTTTTGATTTGTGTGTGCCACAATGACAAATCTCAAGTCATGACCAAAAGTCCGTTAGCAACCATTTCTTCCACATTCAGGCCCGATGTCGCCGCGCCCATCAACTGGGCAACGGAGGTATAACTGGAGCCACCCGTGGCCCCGTTCGCATCGACTTGTAACAATAAATCAGCACCAGAAACCACAAATCGCGCAAACAAATCATCATCGCTGCTGCCTGCGGTATAACCGCTTAGCAAATCACCTATGTCGATTTTATCAAGATGCGCAAAATTATAGTTATAGATACGATCAATATTGTTATAGGCCGTAGCCGCCTCGAAGAGGAAAATATCCTGCCCCGCAGCTCCATAAAGAGAATCCAGTCCATCCCCCCCGGCAAGGGTGGTAACGCTGGTCGGTGTCAATAATTGACTTCCCTCCCATTCAATAACGTAGGATTGTTTGGCCCGCCCTGTGCCAGCGACATCATCCCATTGACCGCCATTCTCAATCGTCAGAAAGTCAGAACCCGCACCACCACCCTGGTTATTCGGCTGATTGGTAGCCCAGTTAGTATAAAATCCATTTTGTGCCGATCCTGCTGCGGCCCCTTGCCAGAATTGCAGACCACCCAGCACCCCGCCAATAAAAAGCCAAGTCCCTTCGGTTGCACTGTCATTCATCCCGGCCCAGACATCGGTGGTTCCTGCCAGCGTATCAATATAACTGTTCTCAGTGCTGGTGGTGGAATGGACAAGATGCCCGGCCACGCCGTTAATTGAAGTACCACTGGCTGCCGTATTAGCCGCTGACCATGTCACATTACTGTTGACGTATTTGTAAAAGCTGCCGGTGGTTGAGTTATAAACAACGCCGCTGTTAGCCGCGAGAATGGCATTCACTTGTGCAGTCAATGTATCCGTGGATCCAGAGGTAATTGTATCACCTCCGGCACCACCCGTCAGCGTTCCCGTTGCGCTGCCGCCAGTGATGGTATCAGCAAAGGCAGAGCCAATAACATTCTCCAGATTACTCAAT
Organism: Alphaproteobacteria bacterium; assembly: GCA_023700945.1. Lineage (GTDB taxonomy): Bacteria > Pseudomonadota > Alphaproteobacteria > Micavibrionales > Micavibrionaceae > Micavibrio_C. Next base: position 3,485 of record JAMPXY010000067.1, read on the forward strand.
GTGTCAGAACCACCATCACCATCATTACTAGCGGTTCCAGTGGTCAGATTCACGGTTACACCGGAAGCCGCTGCGCTATAATCCAAAGTATCAGTGTCGGCTCCACCGTCAATTGTATCGTTCCCGTCTGCGCCCCGAATTGTATCATCCCCGGCTCCGCCATCAATAACGTTGTTAGCACTATCGCCATACAAAACATCGTTCAATCCCGACCCGGTCAGATTTTCGAACCCGCTGATTGTATCGGTACCAGCTCCGCCGGTATTCTGTGCAGTGGTTAGTGCCAGAGAAATAGTGATCCCCCCCGCGACATTGACATAGGTCAGAGTATCGGTACCGGCACCACCGATCAGGGTGTCATTCCCCAGTCCCCCGTAAATCGTGTCATTCCCGGCCCCGCCATCAATAATGTTGTTGCCATTATCGCCATACAAGGCATCATTGAAAGCCGATCCGGTCAGGTTTTCGAATTCAGAAATCGTGTCATTCCCGGCACCGCCGGTATTCTGTGCCGTCAAAATCGCGAGCGATACCGTGATCCCTGCTCCGGCATTGACGTAGGTTAACGTATCATTATCTGCCCCACCGATCAGTGTGTCGTCACCAACCCCACCCTCGATAATGTCATTCCCGGCATCACCATTGATGGTATCATTATCGTCACCACCGTAAATAATATCATTACCCAAGCCCCCACGGATCGCATCAATGCCGTTATTGCCGTAGATGGTATCGTTACCAGCGCCCCCATAAAGTGCATCATCCCCGGCTTCACCATATAACGTATCATTTCCGGCCTCACCGTAGATCGTATCGTTATCAAGCCCGCCATAGACAATATCATCACCAGCCCCCGCGCTGATGGTGTCATGACCGTCATCACCAAAAAGCAGATCATTTCCGGCCCCGCCGCTGATGGTATCATCCCCGGCCTCACCGTAAATGATATCATTCCCCAGATCACCGAAAAGCGCATCGTTATCAGCGCCCCCATTGATCAAATCATGGCCATCGCCGCCATTGATGGTGTCGGCACCTATATTACCATGGATCATATCGTTTCCAGCCTCACCGTAAAGCTGATCATTTCCATCATCACCGACGATCACATCATTACCAGCACCACCGAATAGGGTATCAGCGCCAGCACCGCCAAAGATCGCATTTCCGCTATCCAGCCCTCTGACCCGGTCGTTACCATCCCCCGCATTGATAACTTCTGGATCAGAGCTACCACGGATATCATCATCGCCAGACGTGCCTGTAATCGTTTCAGCCGGCATATCCGCCAATACAGGCGATGTCCGCCCAAACAAGTGATCAACGGAAGCTACTGTTACAGACGATGTTTGTCCGTTCAGCAAGGTCATCATTGTGATGTAGGTGGTATCAACCGTCCATCCGTTAATCCGGACAGCATCAATCACGATGTTGCGTCCGCCTTCACCGGCATCATTAAATCGAAATTCCAATGTCGAGGGAGAGCTCCCGCTATATTCCAGAGTAAAACGCAGATAATCGAAACCTGATCCACTATGCTCTGTAATAGCAGCTGACGATACAACGACACCGTCGACCAGCACCTCAAGCGTTGGTGCGGTCAAACTATAAGAAGCGCTTGCATCAATCTCGAAGTAAAAAAAAGCCATTACTCTCGCCCGTTAGTGCAGCTTGTCGACTGCGATTGCCCAAATCCGGCTGTCGCCTGCTGAGCCCCTGCGTAGGTGTTACAGTACCATTATACTAAGAAAAAGGTTAACAAACTGGCGAGTTTAGAACGCCTTTTCCCTAGAAAAACCAGAGGATTCAGTGAGATTTATTCATAGTGAAATCAATTACTTACATTAAAATTTATAATTTTTTATCACCAAATAACTGATCCAGCTTGCTCTCATATTCGTAATAATCCAGCACCTGATAAAGCTCCTCACGCGTCTGCATCAGCGGCACCACAGACACCTGCGTCCCCTCCTGACGGATGGCACCATAAACCGCCTCCGCCGCCTTGCTCATCGCCCGGAATGCCGAAAGCGGATAAAGCGCCATATCAACTCCCACCCCGGCCAATTGCATGGTGGTGTAATAGTCAGTCTTGCCAAATTCTGTCAGGTTCGCCAGCAACGGCACTTTCACTGCATCCCTGATTTTCTGATAGTGGGATAAATCGGTCATAGCCTCGGCAAAGATCATATCAGCACCGCACTCCACATAATGGACGCAACGCTCGATAACGCCGTCCAGCCCTTCCCCCGCCAGCGCATCAGTACGCGCCATGATCAGCAGATCAGACCGAGCATCAACCGCGGCCTTGACCCGGTCGCCCATCTCAAATTTATCGACCAGTTCCTTGCCCGGTCGATGACCACAACGTTTTTGGCTGACCTGATCCTCGATATGTACGCACGCCACTCCGGCGCGCTCCATCTCCTTGACCGTGCGGACGATATTGAACGCCCCACCCCAGCCAGTGTCGATATCCACCAGCAAGGGCAAATCAACCCGACCGGTAATACGTCGCGCATCTTCGACCACATCATTCAGCATCGTGATCCCGAGATCAGGCAACCCCAACGAGGTGTTTGCCACCCCCGCCCCTGATAGATAAAGCGCCTTGAACCCTGCCCGCTGCGCCAACAACGCTGAGTAGGCATTGATAGCACCAACGATTTGCAGAGGCTTTTCTGCCCTGATCGCATCAATAAATTTTTGAGCTTGTCCCATTATTTCGCCGCCAGTCTTGTTGCACCATCCATACGGATTGAGGTGCCGTTGAGGTAGTCGTTATCAATAATATGCAACACCAGCTTGGCAAACTCCTCCGGCTTGCCAAAACGTGAAGGGTGCGGGATGGCCGCCTCAATACTGTCCTGCAGTTCCTGAGAGACACCTTCGATCATCGGCGTCTGCACCCCGCCCGGCGCAACCGCCATCACGCGAATGCCGAGTTTGCCAAGATCACGGGCAGCGGGCAAAGTCATACCCAGCACTCCGCCTTTGGAGGCACTATAGGCGACCTGCCCGATCTGCCCCTCAAATCCGGCGATAGACGCCGTATTGATAATCACACCACGTGAGCCGTCATCATTGACAGGGTCAAGTTTGGCCATTTCTCCGGCCACCAGCCGCATGGTGTTATAAGTGCCCACCAGATTGACAGTGATAACCTTCATGAAGTGGGCAAGATCGGCAGGGCCTTCCTTGCCCACGATACGCTTGACTATCAGAATCCCCGCACAATTGATCAACGCCCGCGCACCCGGCGACCGGGCAAGTGCGGCCTTGACGCTATCCTCACTGGTCACATCACATTGGACAGCCACACCGCCAATCTCTGCCGCCACCGATTCTACCGCCGTCAAATTCATATCCCACAGGGCGACCTTGGCCCCGGCCCCTGCGAGACAACGCGCTGTGGCTGCACCCATGCCAGACCCGGCCCCGGTGACAATCACACCCAGATTTTTGATATCCATTCTATCTCTCCAGTTATCTCTCTACCGCCAGCGCCACGGCTTCACCGCCACCAATACACAGTGTCGCCATGCCGCGTTTCAAATCATATTTTTCCAGCGCCGCGATCAGCGTTACCAATACCCGCGCACCCGACGCGCCGATCGGATGACCCAAGGCGCAAGCGCCACCGTGAACATTGACTTTGGCATGCGGCAAGGACAATTCAGTCATCGCCGCCATGGTCACCACCGCAAAGGCTTCGTTGATTTCAAACAAATCGACATCGCCCAAATTCCATCCTGTTTTTTCTGAAAGTTTTTTTAAGGCCCCCACCGGTGCGGTGCTGAACCATGCCGGTTCTTGCGCGTGGGTGGCATGCCCTCTGATCGTGGCCCGAATTGTAAGCCCGCGCCTTTGGGCTTCAGAGCGTCTCATCAAAACCAAGGCCGCTGCTCCATCGGAAATGGAGCTGGCATTGGCAGCCGTCACTGTGCCATCACTACGAAAGGCTGGCTTTAAAGTAGGTATTTTTTCTGGTCTGGCTTTGCCCGGTTGCTCATCAATGGTGATCTGCTTGTCTTCCTTGCCCAGCCTCACTGTGACCGGCGCGATCTCGGAAGAAAAATCAGCCTGCTGCGCCCGCTTCAGTGATTGAAGGGCAAATTCATCCTGAGCTTCACGGCTAAACTGGTATTTATCCGCACATAATTCGGCAAAAACACCCATCAGCTTGCCCTTATCATAGGCATCTTCAAGACCATCGAGAAACATATGATCCATCATCTGACCATGGCCCATGCGGTAACCGCTTCGGGCCTTCGGCAGCAAATAAGGTGCATTGGTCATGCTTTCCATACCACCTGCAACCATGACTGTATTGGTGCCGGCCACTAAAAGATCATGAGCCAGCATAACGGCCTTCAACCCCGACCCGCACATCTTGTTGACTGTGGTGCACCCTGTCGCTTGCGGCAGCCCGCCCCCCAAGGACGCTTGGCGCGCTGGCGCCTGCCCCTGCCCGGCGGAAAGCACATTGCCCATGATCACTTCATCAATATCTTGGCTCGCCACCCCAGCCCGAAGCACAGCCGCACGAATAGCCGCCGCCCCAAGATCAGCTGCCATGAGCGTAGCAAAGTCCCCCTGAAACCCACCCATCGGTGTCCGGGCCATGCCTGTAATTACTATGGGATCATCTGTCATAATACTCTGTCCTCTTATCGCTTGCGGCAAACATATTGCCACGGCGCGCAGCGGTTCTCCCGTACATTCTCGAGAAGATTCACAAAAGGCTGCTCAGGATAATCGGCCTGACGACGCTCCATAGCCGCCAGACCAAAATCCCGACGGTTTTCCTTCTTCTCAATTACAAAGCCTGCATCAGCAAGAATATTTTCCAGATCATCAGGGGCAATCAGAAAACTATCCTCTGCCCGCCCGGCCCACGGACACGGGTAAACCATTTCTCCAGCACGAGTCCCGGCCAGAATTTCATAGAAGGCAAATTGAGAATTTTTATGAAGTACGCGAGCTATCTCATTGAATAATTTTTGTTTTTCTTGAATATTCATATTTACATGGAGCATGAAGGCAGCGGCAAAAGATTCATCAGAAAAATCCATAGCCAGAGCACTGCCACAAATAAAACTGACCCGCTCGTCTTGCGTATTACGCCGCGCTTCCTCACAAAATTCAGGGACCAGATCCAATCCAGTAACATTGATGTCATAAAGTGTCGCCGCCAGACGCGCCGCCGCCCCCAGCCCGGAACCAACATCCAGCACCGTCATACCCGGCCGCAGGTCCATGGCCGCCAGCAGATATTCAGTGGCCACGCGGGCACCAATATGCAACTCATCGGTTACCCGATTACGGGGCAAAATATTATGTATATAATGGTCTTTTACGACAGATTCTTTCATGTGCAAAGCCTAGCGCCAACCTTTCTATAATAAAAGAGACGCCTCATAGTAATTTACGAAAAAGTCATTTGACAGTAGCCATAAGCCCTGCTTTGTTATGGCCATAACAGGGAAACATAAATGTTTAATATAAAAGACGGTCTGCGCCGGGCCTTTGGCGGCGTGGCAAACCAGCCCAACGGCTCTAAAGATAACCTGCCCCAAGACAAAAAAAGTCAGCTGATGAACGGCACCATGCTGTCATCACCATCGGAATCGATGCGCGCCGCCTGGCAACTGGCCAAACCTTACTTCACCCGCTCGGAAGAACGCCGCAAGGCTCAGGCCATGCTGGCGATGGTTCTGGGCCTGACGGTCGGCCAGGTTTATATGGATGTGAAACTGAGTAACTGGGGCAACACTTTCTACAAAACATTGCAACAAGCCGGCAACACGCTGGAAAAACCGGACTCTGCGGAGAACAGAGCTCAGATCGAACAACTAAAAAGCAAAACCACCAAGCAGTTATATGAGTTTCTGGGACTGGCTGGAATTTTCTTGGGACTGGCGATTACCAAGGTCAAACTAAACCAGAAATTGCAACTGAACTGGCGTCAATGGATGACCAACCAGTACAGCTCAAGCTGGATTGATGGCGACAGCAAAACTTATTACCGCATGCAAAATGACGGCAGCGCCGCAGACAACCCGGACCAGCGTATTGCCGAAGACATCAACCGCTTTACGGCCAGCACATTGGGATTAAGCACGGGCTTCCTACGATCTTCCCTTTCTTTGCCCTCTTTTACTTATATTCTCTGGGATATTGCAGGCCCTGCTTTTGTCGCCGGGGCGGCAGGCTACGCCATCGCGTCCACTTATCTGGCGCACAAAGTTGGCAAGCCTCTGGTCAAGCTTAATCAGGACCAGCAAAAATATGAAGCCAATTTCCGTTATGGCCTGGTCAACGCCCGTAACAACACGGAATCAATTGCCCTGCAAGACGGCGAGGCGGTTGAGCGTGATATCTTAAAACATCTTTTCGGCCCGGTTGTTGCCAACCAGAACCGCATCATTAACAAAAATATGCAAATGACAGCCCTGAGTGCCGTCATCAATCAAACCGCCAATGTGGCACCCTACATTATTATGCTGCCGCAATTTTATGCTCGCAAAATGGATTTGGGTGATTTCTTTCAAGGTGCTAGCGCCTTCGGACAAGTGCAAGGTGATCTCAGTTGGTTCTTTAATGCCTATACCGATCTTGCCGACTGGAAATCCGTGACCAACCGCCTGACCGGATTCAGCGCCAGCATGCAAAAATATAACGGCACAGCGACACTACCCGCACCGCCCACCCCCAGTGCAGGATAACCGCAATGACAACCACATCTCTCCAGCCCTTCACCAGCGCCACACAAAACCCGATCACTATCCGGAGAATTCCGGCCATGCAAGGCATGGTCATTAATGATCTTAGTATCTATCGCCCTGATGGCACACCGCTGATCGAACCTTTTTCTCTTATATTGCAGCCGGGTGATCGCCTAATGGTCTCCGGCCCTTCAGGCTGCGGTAAATCCTCTATCTTGCGCGCAGCACATGGCTTGTGGCCATGGGGCAGCGGCACCATAGGAATTGGCGAGTCCCTGCGCAAACTGATTATCGCGCAAAAGCCCCACCTGCCCCTGACAAACTTGAAAGGGATTGTCAGCTTCCCGGATTTTTCTCATCAGCATGATGATGAGGCCGTAGCGACCGCGCTGAAGAAAGCCGGATTGGGAAATCTGGTGCCCGATATGAATGACAGTGCCAAGGATGGCAGCTACTGGGAACGCCTCTCAGGCGGGGAAAAACAGCGCATCAGCTTTGCCCGCGCCCTGCTTTTAAAACCCGATATCCTGATGCTGGATGAAGTCACCGCGTCTTTGGACATCAAAGCGCAAGATGAACTTTATTCTGCGGTGCTTGATACCCTGCCGCAGGCGATTATCGTCAGCATTTCCCACCGGATGGAACTGGCAAAATATCATAACCGCCATGCCAGCATACAAAACCTGAAACTCAGCTTGCAGGACGCTGCGTCTCTGGACCCGGATGGGCATGTTTCATGCCCGGTTTGCCACGCCACACATCCCATGCGTCCGCTCTAGAGCATATTGCCGGACGCCGCGCCAGATTGTACCATGTGCCCAACAGTAATGGGGTACTATACTATGATCTGGCACAAGGCTTACACCATCGCGGAACTGCAGGATTTGATGACCCACGACAGTATTGTGGAGCATATCGGCATTGAATTTGTAGAAATAGGCCCTGATTTTCTGAAAATACGGATGCCGGTTGATAAACGCACTCACCAGATTCATGGCATATTGCATGGTGGCGCTACCTGCGTCCTGACTGAAACCGCGGGCAGTATGGCCTCGTTAATGTGCATCGACCCTGCCAGCCATTATGCGGTGGGTTCAACGATCACCTGCAACCATCTGCGCCCGGTCAAGCAGGGTTATGTCACGGCGACTGCCCGGCCAGTACATATCGGCCGGACCAAGCATGTCTGGGATATTATGGTTCATGATGACAATGAGAAACTTGTCGCCAAAAGCGAACTGACCTGCGCGGTCACTGCCAAGGCTGCCTCATGAAACCCGTCAGCACCTTTTACAACAGCCAGCCCACCACCATCTTCGCCGTGATGTCGGCCCTCGCGGTCAAGCATAGCGCGATCAATCTCGGGCAAGGTTTCCCCGATACTGACGGTCCGGAATGGATCAGACGCGCCGCTGCTGATGCGGTGATGAACGGCCCCAATCAATACCCGCCGATGCCGGGGCACCCCGATCTGCGCAAGGCCGTGGCCGAACATAACAAGCGCTTTTACAATCTCGATATCGACCCGATGACCGAAACACTCGTAACAGCCGGTGCCACCGAAGCCTTGAGCGCCTGCTGCCTCGGCTTGCTCAATCCCGGTGATGAAGCCA
>JAMPXY010000068.1 GCA_023700945.1 Alphaproteobacteria bacterium
CCAGTACCGATAATGCGCCCCATAACCACAGCGCGAATGGTTGTGTGGAAGGCCAATACAATCTCCAGCGCATCTATATCGGCCTCGACAATGACCTCCAGGTACTGGATCAAGCGGTCTGCCATGATGGTCACTAGCGGATAATGAAACATGCCGCCATTCGCCTTCAATTGGATTGCCGGATAAATCATACTGGTAATGAGCGTTTCAGTATCCAGTTTCTCGCTGTTCACTTGGGCGGCTTCAATCGCCCGCATCAGGTTTTGCAGATACATTTCAGCCAAAGGCTGAAAATCGACGATATTATTTTCCAGCAATGCCTGCGCCTTGTTCAGGATAGCTTCACTGATACCGCCCGACCCAACCTTGGCTTTCAGCGTATTAGGCGGCTTTATAATCTCGGCCCGGCGGCGAGGGGCCTGATTGAAATGCTGAGGGTATTTATCCTGTTCAGATTCCATGTTCAGACCATATCAATATCGTCAGGGTTCATGTTTATTTCGAATTTATCACCTTTTTTCAATCCCGATTGCTCACGAATGCGCGCAAGGTTCTTTTGCGCCTCATCTTGTTGCACCATCAGCGCCTCACGTGAAAGCGGGTTAGAAAAATCAGCATCCCGTCGCATGGGCCCTTCATAAGGGCCGCTACTGCGGCGGCGACGATCTGGGCCAAAGAAGGCCTCGGCCTTGACAAACTGGCGCGGGCGCTCAATCACCTGCACCAACCGCTTATACAAGTCGCGGGCTGTGAAGGGTTTGACCAAGAATTCAGTTACCCCGGCATCACGGGCCTGAAATACACGTCGTTTTTCGCTGAAACCCGTCATCAGGATTACGGGCACATAGGGATTGGGGCTTTTGTTATCCGTGCGAATTTTTTCTGTCAGGGAAATACCATCCACGGGCCGCATCATCCAGTCGGCAATCACAATGTCAGGGTTGGTTTCACAAAAACGCTTGTAGCCGATTTCACCATTCTGGGCGGTGATAACATGTCCCACACCAAACGTCAGCAGCAAGGATTTTGTGATTTCCAGCATCGGCAAATTGTCCTCGACGACAAGGACACTGATTTTGTGCATCTGATAGGCCATGGCAGCCGATTCTGTTCCCTAATGCGGAAGGTTTATAACCCAAAGTAGGTGTTTCTTTAATTCTATGTGTTAAAGAATTGAAGATTGATTAACGCATATTCCGTAAAACACAAACTTTTCAATACTATAGCAGCTTTCTTTGACCTCCTCCAGAGCAGTGGATGAGAGCCCTTTGCCGAGGGTGCGGGGATTGATTTTTGCCAGTAAATCCGTCATTTTAGGGGGGCACGTTTCCGTTATGTTCTCACGATTCGGATTTTCATAAATGGCAGGCCATTCCCAGTTTAAAAATATTATGCATCGCAAGGGGCGTCAGGACGCCAAGCGGGCTAAAATCTTTACCAAAATCGGGCGCGAAATTACCGTTGCAGCCAAGCTGGGCGGACCTGATCCGGCTTTTAACCCGCGCTTGCGCGCCGCCGTTTTGTGGGCCCGCGAAGAGAACATGACCAATGATCGCATTAAAAAAGCCATCGATGTGGCCACAGGGTCCGGGGCGGATGATCACTATGAAGAAGTCAGCTACGAAGGCTATGGCCCCGGCGGCGTGGCCATCATCGTCGACGCGCTAACCAATAACCGTAACCGCACGGCGGGTGATGTCCGTTCAACCTTCAGCAAGTATGGCGGCAATCTGGGTGAAACAAATTCGGTACGCTTCATGTTCGACCGGGTAGGGGAGATCTCTTTCAAGCTAAAAGTTGCTTCACCCGAAATTATGTTTGAAGCCGCGGTTGAGGCTGGTGCTGATGACTGCCAGAGTGATGAGGAACATCATATCATCCAGACCGCCACGGATCAGCTGGGTACCGTACTGGCCGCCCTTGAGACTAAATTTGGCGAACCTGAGAAATCGACTTTCGTCTGGAAACCCAACGTCATGGCCGCGCTGGACGAAGATCAGGCCAAAACAATCATGAAATTGATTGACGTTCTGGAAGACAATGATGACGTCCAGATGGTTACCACCAATTTTGAAGTCAGTGAGGACGTTATGGAGCGTCTGCTGGCATCTTAGAAAAGGGGCCTTGCATGCGCATTCTCGGCATTGATCCCGGCCTGCAAAAAACAGGATGGGGTATTATCGAGTCAGAGGGTAATCGTCTGACCTATGTGGCCTGCGGCCTGATTAAAACCGATGCCGCGCTACCGCTCTACGCCCGGCTAGCTATGATTGATGCCGGGTTGGAGCAAGTGGTCGGGCAATGGCAGCCCGAGACAGCCGCGATTGAAGAAACCTTTGTAAACCAGAATGCTGCTTCTGCGCTTAAACTCGGCTTCGCCCGCGGGGCAGCGATTGTGGCTGTCGCCCGTAAGGGCATTGAGGTTGAAGAATATCCGGCCAACCTCGTTAAAAAATCGCTGACCGGAACCGGGCACGCCAGCAAGGAACAAATAGGCATGATGATTAAAACCTTGCTACCCACAGCAGGAAAAATCGGTGAGGATCAGGCCGACGCCTTGGCCGTGGCCATTACCCACGCGCATCATGCCGCCTCGCGCAAACTTATGGGCGGAATTATGTCAGGGGGTGCGCGGTGATTGCCAAGCTTTCAGGAATTATGGATAGCGCCGGGCAGGATTATCTTATTCTGGATGTAGGCGGGGTGGGCTATCAGGTTTTTGCCAGTGGACGAACCTTGTCCCGGGTGCAAAAGGGTGAACCTGTGTCCTTGCTGATCGACACGCATGTTCGTGAAGATCACATTCACCTTTATGGATTCATGGATAAAGCCGAACAGGAATGGTTTCGCCTGCTGACCAGTGTGCAAGGTGTGGGTGCCAAGGTAGGCATGGCCATTCTCTCTGTCTGTCCGGTGGACCGGCTGGGTTTTGCCATTGCCGCCGGAGATGCCGCCTTTGTGCGTCAGGCTGATGGCGTCGGGCCTAAACTGGCTACACGGATTGTCACTGAACTCAAAGATAAAGCCGCTAAAATCGACCTAACTCTTCCGACAAAGACTGCGGGCAAGAGTAGTAAACTTGTCGAGCAGGAGCCGCCGCCTGCCAATATCGAGAATGATGCAGTTTCAGCACTGGTTAATCTCGGTTATGGCCGCGCCGATGCTTACTCTGCAGTCTTGCAAGCGCGGCAAAAAGCCAACGATAACGATGATCTGCAGGTATTAATCCGTTTGGCTCTTAAGGAATTGGCATCATGAGTGATCTGGCTGTCAAAAACCCCGATCTTGACCGCAATCGCCTGCCCGAGGAAGGTGGAGATGACAGCGCCCTCCGCCCGGTCCGCCTTGTTGATTTTATTGGCCAGGCAGCGCTACGCGATAATCTACGCATCTTTATCGAAGCCTCAAAACAACGTGGCGACGCCATGGATCATGTGCTCCTATACGGGCCACCGGGTCTAGGTAAAACAACGCTGGCGCAAATTATTGCCCGGGAACTGGGTGTTGGCTTCCGGTCGACTTCCGGCCCAATTCTGGCCAAAGCCGGTGATCTGGCGGCAATCCTGACCAACCTCCAGCCCCATGACGTCTTGTTTATTGATGAAATTCATCGCCTCAATCCCGCGGTAGAGGAAATTCTCTACCCGGCGATGGAAGACCGGAAACTCGACCTGATTATCGGCGAGGGACCCGCCGCGCGTTCGGTCCAGATTGATCTACCACCCTTTACCCTGATTGGCGCCACCACCAGAAGCGGCCTGTTGACCAACCCCTTGCGTGATCGTTTTGGTATTCCCTTGCGGCTTGATTTTTATGACCCCGGTGAATTGACCCAGATTGTCAGTCGCGCCGCCGGCCTTTTAAATATGCCGCTTACTGCCGAAGGCGCACATGAAATTGCCCGTCGTTCACGGGGAACCCCGCGAATTGCCGGACGCCTGACCCGCCGGGTTCGTGATTTTTCCGAAGTGCTGAAGGCGGCAACCATCGACGCCAAAGCTGCTGATGCCGCCCTCAAACGTCTTGATGTCGATGCGCAAGGATTAGACGCAATGGATCTCCGCTATCTGAAATGCATCGCCGAAACTTATGGCGGTGGCCCGGTCGGGGTGGAAACGCTGGCGGCTTTCCTATCCGATCAGCGCGATGTGATTGAAGATGTCATCGAACCGTACTTGATGCAGCAAGGCTTGGTACAACGCACCCCGCGTGGGCGCGTCATTTCCGCCAAAGGCTTTATTTATCTGGGATTAAAGCCGTCTTCACCGCTGCAGACCAATCTTTTGGAAGATACGGCAGAGACATGAGAACGTGCGCCCTCGATATACGGGTTTATTACGAGGATACCGATGCCGGGGGTATCGTTTTTTATGCGAATTACCTGAAATTTGCTGAGCGTGGACGTACGGAATACTTGCGTGAGTGCGGGTTTGAGAATAAATCATTGATGGACATGCAAGGGGTGATTTTTGTAGTGCGCCGGGTTGAGGCGGATTACCTGACACCTACATATCTCGATGATATGCTGCGTCTCGAAACTGTTGTAACGGAGATTAAAAACGCCAGCTTCACAATGAAACAGTCGTTATTCCGCCACAATGAACTGGTGTTCTGTGCCAACGTGATTCTGGTATGTGTTGACCGTTCCGGTAAACCTGTACGCCTGCCTGATGAATTAAGATCTGTAATGATGGAGAGCCAAGAAAAATGAATGGTACCGATTTTGCCAGCCGCGCCGTAGATGCCACTGAAATGGCGGGGAGTGTCGCTGCCCATGATTTGAGCATGATTGGCTTGTTTATGCAGGCCGATCTGGTGGTTAAGGCCGTCATGCTGGTTCTGATCTTCGCCTCCGTCTGGAGCTGGGCGATTATATTTGAAAAGCGCCGCACTCTAAAAACCCTGAACAACCGTGCTAACAAGTTCGAAGACTCCTTCTGGTCAGGTGAGCCACTGGACAAGCTTTACCAGCGCGTTAAAAAAGGCAAGATGGATCCGCTAATCAAAACATTTGCTGCCGGCATGGAGGAATGGCAAAACGGCGTTGCCGGGGGCATTCCCTCAACGGAAAATGTGCAAGCCAGCCTCAAACAACGAGTCGAACGTGCTATGGCGGTGACTATCAACCGGGAAATGTCGACGCTCGAGCGCGGCATGACCTTTCTGGCCTCTATCGGCTCGACCGCAACCTTTATCGGCCTGTTTGGGACAGTATGGGGAATTATGAACAGCTTTAGCGCCATCGCCCACAGCCAAAACACCAGTCTGGTTGTGGTGGCGCCAGGGATTGCCGAAGCTTTGTTTGCCACCGCCATCGGCTTGATCGCTGCGATCCCTGCCGTTCTGGCCTATAACATCTTTACAACCGGGCTGGCGCGTTATGCTGACCGGCTTGACGCTTTTACCAGTGACTTTTCTGCCATCCTGTCACGCCATCTGGACTCGCAAGATGTCCGCAGCAAGAAAGTCGCCTGACCATGGGAGCTGCCATTCAAGGAAAATCCAGCCGAATAGGGCAAGCCGGGGGGCGTAGCCGCGCTCACAGGCCAATGTCTGAAATCAACGTAACGCCGATGGTTGATGTCATGCTGGTGCTATTGATTGTATTTATGGTGACCGCCCCCTTGCTTACCACAGGTGTGCCGGTCGACATGCCCAAGGCTGATGCCCGGGCAATCAAGGATGAGGATAACAAGGCACTCGAAATTACCCTGACCAAAGAAAAACAGTTATTCGTTGGTGAAACAAAGGTTGAGCGTGAACGTCTGATTGAACTCTTGACCGCCATGACTAACAACGATCCCGAGCGCCGTATTTATATCCGCGCCGATCAAGCTCTATCTTACGGCGAGGTGATGGAGGTCTTGGGCGGCCTGAATAAGGCAGGGTTCCGCAAGGTTGCCTTATTGTCAAATTCCTCATCCAAAAAACAGCCATAATGGCCCCGGAGACTGTGGGGTATGATCGCCGCCGTACTAAATGAAGACACTGTGATAGATGTTCAGGGGACAATGAAAACACCCTTGGCAACGTCATTGATTTTCCATGCGGTTATTCTGGCCATCTGCATGATGGGTCTTCCGTATCTGAAGCCCGACATTGATATCCTGCCAGATTCCGTACCGATTGAAATTGCCACGGTTGATGACATGTCCACCACTGACCGGGCACCCGCGCGCGCCGATGTGGAAAAACCCAAGCCAGAAGATGTCCCCGAGGATAAGCCCAAACCCAAGCCCCCGACCAATACCGCCGAGGCACCGCAAAAACCGGTTCTTGAAAAACCCAAGCCCGTGGAAAAACCCAAGCCCCCCGAGCCTAGGGCTGACGATCTAGCCGATCCGGATAAAAAACCTCAGGAGAAGCCCAAAGAGGAACCGCAGGAAAAACCCAAGCCTCCTGAGAAAAAACCGGTTATTCAACAGGAACAAAATGATGCCTTCAGTTCTTTGCTGAAAAATCTTGAAGAAACCAAGCCCGTTGCCGGCGCACAGAAGATAGAGGCCCCGACAGTGGGCGCGGCACCATCACCGATGGCGAGCCTGTCCGACCGTCTGGCCGCCAATGAAATTCAGGCCCGCCTGCAAAAACAGCTGGGCTATTGCTGGAACGTACTGGCCGGGGCAAAATACGCAGAGAATCTGATCGTTGACATAAGGATATTTGTCAATCAGGATCGCACCGTACGTGATGCACAAGTACTTGACCAGATGCGTTATTCCACCGACACTTACTTCCGCGCCGCGGCCGATAGCGCCTTAAGGGCCTTGCGCCATCCTTATTGCACACCGCTGGATCTACCGCCTGAAAAATACGATTTATGGAAGACTATGGTTTTCCGCTTTGACCCAAGTTCAATGCTGTAAGAAAGAGACAAGAGAATGAAACATTTGTGGCTTGCCCTGTTTGTGTTTGTGATGTTGACCTGTACCTCCAGCGCCCGGGCAGAACTAACGGTCGCCATCGGCAGCGCCAATATGGAGCCATTGCCAATTGCCATCAGCCCGTTCTATGCCGAAGCTGGAGCCGACCAAATCGTCGCCACTGACATGCCACGCGTAATCGAGGCCAATCTTGAACGCACAGGACTCTTCAAGCCTTTAAATCAGCGCAGTTTCATTCAAACTCCGGAATCACTGGTTAAGGATGGTCCACGTTTCGCGGAATGGCGTGCTGTTAACGGTCAGGCCTTGGTTACGGGCCACGTTACCCGCTCAGCGGATGGCCGCACCCGCGTTGAATTTCGCCTGTGGGATGTGTTTGGCCAAACCCAGATGATTGGTATGGCCTATACCACCACACCGCAGAACTGGCGCCGGATTGCCCACATCATTTCCGATGAAATTTACAAACGTATTACCGGTGAAAACGGCTATTTTGACACACGTATTGTCTATATTTCCGAAACCGGACAATCAACGGCACGGGTCAAACGTCTCGCGATCATGGATCAGGATGGCTATAACCACAAATACCTGACCGATGGCAAGTATATGGTATTGACGCCACGTTTTTCACCGAACTCGCAGATGATTACATACATGGCTTATTACAACGACAAGCCACGTGTTTATATTTACAATATTGATACAGGACGTCAGGAAGTTCTGGGTGATTTTCAGGGTATGACCTTCGCCCCGCGCTTCTCTCCCGATGGTACCAAGGTAATCATGTCGATGGCCAAAGATGGCAACAGCGATATTTTCACCATGGATTTGCAATCACGAAAAGTAACCAAACTCACCAACCATCCAGCGATTGATACCAGCCCAAGCTATGCCCCGGATGGGCGCCGGATTACATTTGAATCCGACCGTGGCGGCACCCAACAGATATATGTGATGGGCGCTGATGGCTCTAACCCGCAACGTATAACTTTCGGACAGGGGCGCTACGGTAACCCGGTCTGGTCACCGCGCGGTGATCTGATTGCCTTCACCCGGATGTATCAAGGTAAATTCTATATTGGGGTGATCCGCCCTGATGGTTCGGGTGAGCGCCTGATTACTTCGGCCTATCACGTCGAGGGTCCCACATGGTCGCCGAATGGCCGTGTATTATCTTATTTTAAAGAGTCGCCGAATGGCGGCACCCGTACGGCCAAGGTTTATACGATTGACCTGACCGGTTACAATGAACGCTTGATGCAAACCCCTGCAGATGGCTCTGACCCGGCATGGTCACCCGTGAATCCTTAAGAACTGATTCATCTTAAATTTGAAAAACCCTCTCGAAAGAGAGGGTTTTTAATTAGCATTGAAGTACAGAATTAAGAGTGCGCCAGATGCTGAAACGCCTGTATCACTTCGCGGTAGGTATCGCGCTTAAAAGGCACGATCAGGTTCAAAACATCAGGTAAGGCAACCCATTGCCAGGCACGAAACTCCGCCGGGTTATGAGCCTTAATATTGATATCGCTATCTGCCCCTTTGAAACGCGCCGCAAGCCAAGTTTGTTCCTGACCGCCATAACGACCATCCCACAATTTTTCTATCAATCGCGGAGGCAACCGGTAACGAAGAGGTTTATCATAGACCAACAGAATATCCGCCTGATCAGATCCCACCTCTTCACGTAACTCGCGCAAAGCAGCTTGCTCCACGGTTTCGCCCTCATCAATCCCACCCTGTGGCATTTGCCACGCGCCCGGTGTATCAATGCGTTCTCCAACAAAAACCTGTCCGACCGCATTAAATAAAGTAATACCGACGCAAGGGCGAAAGGGTAGGTGGCTGTATTTATCGTCAGTCATAAGGAATATCAGAACCCTGTTTGCGCTGACAACGGCGCCAGCACGATATTTTTATCATTTAAGGTAGTCAGCCATTCCTGCAGCTCACGGAAGCTGACAACGCTGGGGGAAATAACCCCGGCAGCATAGCCGCTCTCCTTGGCGATTATCTCAAGTTGCTGTAGCGAAGCGCGGATAATCTCTGGCGTATTCTCCGGTTTATCAATCCACACATCAATACTGGAATAGGGCGCATTCATACTCAAAGCCATAGTTTCAGGTATTGCACCTGCAGCGCGCGCTCCATCAATGAAGCCTATCCCCCGTTTATATATGCTACCCAACACGGGGCGTACATCGTTTTGCGATTGTATAAAGGATGGTTTATAGGGCGCCACAAGACCGGCATAGCCTACAACGCGTCCCATTACCCATTCCAATTTTTGCTGGTTCTCACGCTCTGGAGCTCCTACAAGTAAGGTGTGTGGACCTGTATCGGTTTCTGGATAGCTCTCGGTTTCCATCGGCAAGGATAACCATACTTCATGGCCAGCGCTGCGGGCCTCATTGGTCCACATATCCGGTCCATCAGCATAAGGGGAAATGATCAAAGTGATTTCCGGTGGTAATGATTTAATTGCCGACTCGGTAATTTTTCCCGAAAGACCCATATCGCTAACCGCAATTGAAATTACGGCCTTGTTAGCCGGGACTGCAAATGGCTTACGATAGGTTTTAAACGCTGACAGGCCATCTGTGCGCAATACGGGCAATCGCCCCTGACCAGTATCTTCATACAGCCCTTCTACTGGGGCTATACACATACCATTTGGATATTTTTTTACATTCTCTAATAACAACTCATCCAGCGACTTGGTCACTGCCTCGGGCGTGGCAACCGCCGCGGCCTCTGTAACAGGAGGTTCTGCATCAACCGGTGGATGCTCTGGCGTATTAACCTCGGTCGTCTTAACCTCGGTCGTCGGCAGGAAAGGGCCAAATGGCTCTGCCTTGATTGATACCCGTCCATTCATCAACGGCAAAGCACGTTCAATCAGGATGGTGCGTGAAGGCATGGCCGCCTCACGCCGGGCACGAATATCGGGACCCGTTAGCGTGACCCAGACGAATAATCCGGCGTAAGCCACCAGCACAACAACCATCCCCGCAGCAAACGCCTTGGACGAAAAGCGAGGTAAGATTGCTGAACTGGCAGGCATGTCTATTCTTACTCGGGTGTTTTTTCAACAGGAGGAGCTGCCTCAGGAACTGTACCTGAGGTAGATTCAGGCATCCCCTCAGGGGAGGTTTCTGAGGTAGCTTCCACATCTGCCGGTTTGAACGAGGCACCATACAAAGCCACCCCTCTGACCAGATCCACAGCCCGTGCCAATTGATAATCTTCTTTGAGGTCGGCCAGTTTTTTCACATCCTTTTTCTCATCAGTCTTGCCAGCCTCAGCAGCGACTTTTGCTGCAACTTCCTCTGCCGTTGGCTTTTTATTATCCAGCGCCCCACGCAAATCAGATTCGGAGAGACGGTCAGATTTAATCGCCTCAATCTTTGCCTGATCAATCAAAATGTCGGGCTCAATTCCCTTGGCTTGAATGGATCGCCCTGAGGGGGTGTAATAGCGTGCCGTGGTCAGGCGCATCGCACCATGTCCCGGTAACGGGATGACCGTCTGCACGGAGCCCTTACCAAATGACTGGGTACCCACAATAATAGCGCGGTGATGATCCTGTAGCGCGCCTGATACAATTTCAGATGCAGACGCCGAACCGCTATTAATCAGAACTACGATAGGCAATCCATTGGTAATATCGCCGGGTGTAGCATTGTCACGTTCAGTGTCTTGCGCATGGCGACCACGGGTAGATACAATTTCACCCTTATCCAAAAACAAGTCAGACACGGAAATAGCCTGATCCAGCAAACCACCAGGGTTGTTTCGCAAATCAAGGACAACGCCCTTCATCTTGCTGTCCTTATTTGCTGCAAATTCAGCAAATGCCTTTTTTACACCCGCATCTGAATTCTGGTTAAACGTTGTAATGCGTATATAGCCAATATCATTGCCAATCATTTCATATTTGACTGACTCAATCTTGATAATGTCACGCACCAATGTAATCTCTATCGCCTCGGCTACATCTTCACGGCGTATTGTCAGTTTTATCGGCGTACCTACCTTGCCGCGCATTTTGTCTACGGCCTCATTTAATGACAACCCTACAATGGCTTCAGTATCAAGATGGGTGATATAATCCCCAGCCTGTACACCAGCGCGATAAGCGGGCGTGTCGAAAATCGGTGACACAACCTTGACCAATCCGCTTTCCATGGTGACTTCGATACCCAGACCACCAAATTCCCCGCGAGTTTGCACCTGCATATCGCCAAATTCTTTTTCATCCATGTAGGAAGAGTGAGGATCAAGATTCATCAACATCCCGTTGATGGCATATTGAATCAATTTTTCATCACTTACCTCTTCAACATATTTTGCCCGTACACGCTCAAACACATCGCCAAATAAATTGAGTTGCTGATAGGTATTGCTAGCGCTATTCACGGACGCATCTTGCTGCTCCGGTGATCCAGCGGTGCGACCACTGCCATCTTGTGCAAAAGAAAAATTAGGTAAAAATTGCAAACCTCCCAGCATTACAGTCATCAGAAGTGCGCGGGACGTTAGGGTACGATACAACATGGTCAGGCAGTCCTTCAGGTTTTCAGATCAGCAAAAAAAGTAGCGGGGTCAATCGGTTCGCCGTTGTGGCGGAGTTCGTAATATAGCGTTGATGGTGCGTCCTGGGAAGATGACGAGGGCATAAATCCCAAGGGGTCCCCGGTCTTTAATTCCTGCCCAATACCAACATTCGCCTTGGCCATACCCGCAATCAGGCTATGGTAGCCGCTGTCATGCTCA
>JAMPXY010000069.1 GCA_023700945.1 Alphaproteobacteria bacterium
ATTGAATTTTGAAAGGATGTCTGGTGCTGTTTGGCGCCGGGTTTATTTTCAAATGACGAAGCCCAAAGGCCAAAACCAGAAGGAAGAAACACGATATGTTTCATCGTCCAAAAGCCGAACAGCCTGACAGCGAAGCTGTTGTGACAACGGAAACAAATGCCGTTGCCAGTATGCCTGCCACCACTTTTAGCAAACCTGAGGAAAAGAATATGAACGCTACAAACACCGAACAACAGGACAACCCGCAAGCCCGCATCGACATTCCTGGTGGCGCTGCCGCCTTCCAACGTCCGGGTGCTGTGCAGCCGGGTCGTGTTCCTCCGGGTTCTGCCTATGCAACCGCGCCGGCCGCCGCTTATACCGCGCCGGGTAGCTATAACACCGCCAGCACCGGTGCACGTACCGTGGCGGATGGTCGTCGCCTGACCATTGGTGAAGGCATCAGCATTTCCGGTGAGATCGAAGCTTGCGATACGCTGGTTGTTGAAGGCACCGTCGAAGCCGCTCTGAAAGGTGCGCGCATTCTTGAAGTTTCTGAAACCGGTACTTTCTATGGCACGGTTGAAATTGACGAATGCACCATCGCGGGCCGTTTTGAGGGTGATATTACCGTTAATGGCCGCCTGACCATTCGTGCAACGGGTTCGATCACCGGTACCATGGCTTACAAGGAACTGGCTGTTGAAGCCGGTGCGACCGTTGATGGCAAAATTACCCCTTTGTCAGCAAAGGGGGTAGCAAAAGCTGAAAAGCCGGGAAAGTCGCTTAAGGCAGCCCGTCAAGCCGCTGATAATGACGCTGGCCAGCTGCCCTTCGGTGGAAGCATCGAAGCTGCCTAATTGATATTGTAACAAGGCCATTACGGGTCCCTATAAGCGTTTAAAAATTAATAGGGTGAAAAGGGACCCGGTTGCCATGATGAAATTCACAAGTCACACTATACGTTATGTCATCGTAAATGCGCGGAGGAAAGGGCGTTTGACCTTCTCCTCCCGCGATGCGTTGTCCTTGATCTTTTTGGCGGGTTTGCCGTTTGTTATGATCAGTTCACTGTCTATCAATAACGCTATGTATAACAATCAGGCCTATGCCGCTATTTCGCAAACGGCGTCCAGCCAGAGTGAATCAGATCGGATGATCCGGTCTTTGTCGGCCCAGCTTAAATCCAATCCGGAAATGTTTTTGCGTATGACTGGCATGCAGTTGGGTCAGGTGCTGAGTACACCCGGCTTGCAGCGTGCCGATGGCGATATGGCGGTTTGGCAATACCGTAATCACGAATGTGTGGTCGATCTGTTTATCGCGGATCAGGGGCAGGGTAGTGTTTTGCATTTTGAAATGCGCAGTCGTGTGAAAAATCCGGCACAAGGTATCATCGGGTTTAGCGCCGTGCAGCAACGTGCCTGCCTGAAATCGATTATTGCCGGACATGACGGCATTGATACACTGAAACTGGCTTCGCGCTGATCTCTAGACAGACTTTTCCTGATAACCGCAGAGTTTACAAACCGGACATTCCGCGCACAGCGGTGACCGGGCCTTGCAGATATAACGGCCATGCAGGATCAGCCAGTGATGGGCGTGGCGGCGGAATTCTTTCGGCACAATCTCCTCCAGTTTTTGCTCGACCTGATCCACAGTTTTGCCGGGGGCGAGGCCGGTACGATTGCAGACCCTGAAGATGTGGGTATCAACCGCCATGGTTTCCTGACCAAAGGCAATATTCAGCACCACATTGGCGGTCTTGCGTCCGACACCGGGGAGTTTGACCAATTCGTCCCGGTTGGCGGGTATCTGGCCGTCATAATCACGTACCAGAATTTCGGAGAGGGCGATGACGTGACGGGCCTTGGCGTTAAACAGGCCAATGGTTTTGATATGTTCTTTTAAACCAGATTCCCCAAGCTTCAGCATTTTCTGTGGTGTATCGGCAATTTTGAAGAGAGCGTGTGTGGCCTTGTTGACGCCTTTATCTGTGGCCTGTGCTGATAAAACCACTGCCACCAGCAGGGTATAGGGGGTGGTATAAAAAAGTTCACCTCGGGGCTCGGGATTGCGTTGCTGCAAGGTGGCAAAAAAATCGTGAACTTGTTTCTTTGACAGGGGCATAAGGTTTTCTAGCTCTTTGTTTTTAAAGCATAATATTTTTATTGCCGTAATTACAGGAACATCATACCTTCAAATCCAAATATAAGGGAGTTTCAATATGTTTTTTGCCAAGCCGAATTTTATGGCGTTGTTCAATGCGCAAGCCAGCCCGTTGCAGGCAGATGGCAGTTTATCTGCCGGACAAAAACAGCAACTGGATCTGCTCGAAGGGTTTCTGGCTGATTTGTCCAAAAATCATGTCACTCTAGGCGTGGATATGATGAATCTGGATATGGTGATCACCATGCAGACGGCAACACAAATGGCTTATGTGCCGTTTACACTGACAGATAGTGCGGTACGAATTCTGGGCCGGCGTCCGGAGGAGTTTAGTTTAGAACATGAGCCCCGTCGTGATCGTTTGGTGGTTCTTCTGGCTGAGGAGCTAGGCGCTAGCGCGAAACGACTGGGCACGGCGATGGCAGCGGCTGATTATCTTGCCAGTAAAGAGCAACAAACTGCAGCTGCAGCGTCTGCCGGGGCAGTTGCACCAACAACCCCCAAGACGCCCTGATGGCTTGATGCCAAGAATCGGATTGGTAGGAAGGCCCGCGTCGGCTAGGTTTGCTGTATGACCGATGTTGCGGAACAAGTTGTCTCGGACGCGATTGATTATATCGTCAGCCATTGGCAGGCGCAGCCCGACCTTGAAAGTCTGGCGCGCCGTGCAGGATATGATCAGACTCATTTTCAAAAAATCTTTAGCAAGATGGTGGGTTTAAGCCCCAAAAAATTGCTGCAATACATGAACGCCCGTCACGCTCACGAATTTCTGCTTGAGGGTTATTCAACGCTGGAGGCAGCGTATGCCGCTGGCTTGTCCGGCAATGGTCGCCTGTTTGATTTGCTGGTAACGGTCGAGGCAGCGACACCGGGCGACGTGCAAAAAAAGGGGCAGGGGCTAGATATTCTGTATGGTTATCATCCCAGCCCGTTGGGCGACATGCTGGTGGCGCAGACTGTGCGTGGCATTTGCTGGCTGGGGTTTGTCGTGGATCAGGATCGTGATATTCCCCTGCAACGACTACTTGCCTATTGGCCACAGGCGGCATTTAAACAGGATCAGCAGGCCACCGCCGGGACAGCGCAGGTCATTCTAGCGCTCTGGCGGGGACGTGCGGATTCAAAGCTTAACCTTCATCTTTATGGCACCAATTTTCAGATACAAGTCTGGCAAGCACTTTTAAAAATTCCGAGCGGGGGGGCGGTCAGCTATCAGGATGTGGCTTCGCATCTGGGCAAACCCAAGGCCAGCCGGGCGGTGGGTGGTGCGGTAGGAGCAAACCCGATTTCCTTGTTGATCCCCTGTCATCGGGTGATCCAGTCATCAGGTATTATTGAGAATTATGGTTGGGGAACACCGCGTAAAAAATTGATACTGGCGCTAGAGGCCCAGAACATCCCGCATGGAATAAAGCCCGTAGGGCTGGTCTGATAGCCACTGGGTAGCCCGTAAGGCTCCCTTGGCGAACAGGCTGCGGTCATGGGCGCGGTGGCCCAGTTCAATCCGTTCCCCCGGGCCAAAGAAGCTGACCGTATGTTCACCCACGACATCGCCGCCACGCTGTACGGCATACCCAACGCTGCCGGGTGTACGCGTGCCGCTGCGATCTGGCAGTGCCGAGGGCCGCCCTGTGGCTTTGCCCAGCATCAGGGCGGTGCCAGAGGGGGCGTCCGCCTTGTAATGGTGGTGTGTCTCCAGTATCTCAATATCATAAGCTGGGCCAAGTCTGGCAGCCGCCTGTTCCACCAGCGCCGCCAGCAGATTAACTCCGATACTCATATTGGCGGAGAACAGCAACGGGCATTCCCGGGCAGCATCTCTCATTTCCTGCATGTCAGCCGCAGTGAGGCCGGTTGTGCCAATGATGAGAGGCTTGTGGTGCTTCGCCGCAAGCCAGATATGCTGGCGAGTTGCCGCCGGGGTCGTAAAATCAATGATGATATCGGCGCTGAAAAGTTGTTCCGGGTTATCGCCCGGAACGGTGCCAGTGGCGTAAGCCAGAGCAGGCCAGTCGCCAGACTGTAATTCCTTGACCAGCATCTGGCCCATACGACCTTTATATCCGGCAACAGCCACCTGCATGATTAGTCCTTCAGATCGCTCCAGGCTTCCTTGATTTTGCCGAAGAAACCTGAGGATTCAGGGCTGTGCTTACCTTGCGAGTTGCCGCCCAGAGATTTGTCCAGTTCCTTCAGCAGATCTTGTTGCTTGCGATTGAGGTTCATCGGGGTTTCAACTTGCATGTCAATAAAGAGGTCACCTACGGACTCTGACCGCAATACGGGCATGCCTTTGCCTTTGACGCGCAGTTGTTGGCCGGTTTGCGTACCCTCTGGAATCTTGATTTTGGTGCGGCCGCCATTAATCGTCGGGATTTCAACTTCCCCGCCCAGCGCTGCAGTCGTCATCGGAATCGGCACGCGGCAATAAAGGTTGGCGCCATCACGGCGGAAGAGTTTGTGGGGTTTGACTGCGAGCAAGACATAAAGATCGCCCGCCGGACCGCCCCGGAAACCAGCTTCACCTTCTCCGGCCAGACGAATGCGACGACCGCTCTCAAGGCCAGCAGGAATTTTGACACGCAAGGATTTTTCCTTGCGGACGCGGCCCTGACCGCTGCATTTGCTGCAAGGGTCACGGATGATTTTTCCTGCACCGTTACAGGTCGGGCAGGTGCGTTCGATGGTAAAGAAACCTTGCTGCATGCGGGTACGGCCCTGACCACTGCAGGCGGGGCATTGTTCTTCGCCAGTGCCGCTTGTGGCGCCTGAGCCACTGCATTTATCACAAGTTTCGTGGGTGGGAACCTTGATGGTGGTTTCAACGCCGGAAAATGATTCTTCCAGCGTGATTTCCATGGTGTATTGCATATCGGCGCCACGTTGAGGCCCGGTGCGGTTGCCGCCCCGGTTCATCATGTCACCAAACATGTCTTCAAAAATATCGTTAAAGGCACCACCAAAACCGCTAAACCCGGCGCCACCGCCGCCACCGCCGCCAGCCATGTTCAGGCCATCGGCACCGTAGTGATCATAGGCTGCCCGTTTTTGCGGATCTTTCAGGATGTCATAGGCTTCGTTGACTTCCTTGAATTTTTCCTCGGCGGTGGGGTCATCCTTGTTGCGATCAGGGTGGTATTGCATGGCCAGCTTGCGAAAAGCTTTTTTCATCTCTTCTTCGCTGGCCTTACGGTCAACACCCAGTATCTGATAGTAATCCTTGGACATGATTTACCTTGAGATGAAAGAGCGGGTCTGGTGCACCATCCCCGCTCTGTTCTGTTATCACTTGTCTTTGTTGTTCTTGTCGTCTTCCAGCTCGAGGTCGCTGAAGTCAGCATCCACCACTTCGCCTTCGGAGACCGGGGGTTCGGCGGCAGGATCCGCGTTATTCGCGTTATCTGCAGCACCAGCGGCATTCTCCTGAGCCTTGCGGTAGGCAATCTCACCCAGTTTCATGCTGGCCTGCATCAGCGCGTCGGTTTTGCTCTTGATGCGCTCTTTGTCTTCAGAAGACAAAGCCGATTTGAGGTCAGAGACAGCAGCTTCAACCTTGGCTTTTTCATCAGACGGAACACTGTCACCGAGATCGGTAAGCGAGCGTTCTGTCTGGTGCAGCATGGCTTCGGCCTGGTTTCTGACATCGACCATTTCGCGTTTCTGTTTGTCTTCTTCGGCATGCTCCTCGGCGTCGCGCACCATATTCTGGATGTCGGAATCGGAGAGACCTCCTGACGCCTGAATACGGATTTGCTGTTCCTTGCCGGTGGCTTTGTCTTTGGCGGTGACATGAACAATACCGTTGGCATCGATATCGAAGGTCACCTCAACCTGTGGCACACCGCGCGGAGCCGAAGGGATACCCACCAGATCAAACTGGCCCAGAATCTTGTTATCCGCCGCCATTTCACGCTCACCTTGATAGACCCGGATGGTTACGGCCGTCTGGTTATCTTCAGCGGTCGAGAACACTTGCGATTTTTTGGTCGGGATCGTGGTGTTGCGGTCAATCAGGCGCGTGAACACACCGCCCAGTGTTTCAATACCGAGCGAGAGCGGGGTTACATCGAGCAGGAGAACGTCCTTGACGTCGCCTTTCAGTACGCCGCCCTGAATCGCAGCGCCATCGGCCACGACTTCATCGGGGTTGACGCCCTTATGCGGTTCCTTGCCGAAGAATTCCTTCACGGTTTCGATGATCTTGGGCATGCGGGTCATACCGCCCACCAACACCACTTCATCAATCTCAGAAGGCTTGACCCCGGCATCTTTCATCGCGGCTTTCAGCGGGCCTGTGGTTTTCTTGATCAGGTCATCAACCAGACTTTCCAGTTTGGCCCGGCTTAATTTGATGTTCAGGTGTTTCGGGCCCGAGGCATCGGCGGTGATAAAGGGCAGGTTAACCTCGGTCTGCATGGTCGAAGACAGCTCGATCTTGGCTTTCTCGGCGGCTTCCTTCAGACGTTGCAGTGCCAGCTTGTCGGCACGCAGGTCAATCCCTTGCTCTTTTTTGAATTCATCGGCGAGATAATCAATGATGCGGGCATCAAAGTCTTCACCGCCAAGGAACGTATCGCCATTGGTTGATTTGACTTCGAAAACGCCGTCGCCAATTTCAAGGATGGAAATATCGAACGTACCACCGCCCAAGTCATAAACGGCAATCGTGCCGTTTTTCTTCTTGTCGAGGCCATAGGCCAGCGCGGCGGCCGTAGGTTCGTTGATAATACGCAAGACCTCAAGGCCCGCAATTTTGCCAGCATCTTTGGTGGCTTGACGCTGGGAGTCGTTGAAGTAGGCCGGAACCGTGATCACGGCTTGCGTTACGGTTTCACCGAGATAGCTCTCGGCGGTTTCTTTCATCTTTTTCAGCACCATGGCGGAGATTTGCGCGGGCGCCTGTTTTTCGCCGTCGACTTCGACCCAGGCATCACCATTATCGCCGCGGACAATTTTAAACGGGGCGGTTTTGGCCATCTTCTGCACATCGGCGTCATCGAAGCGGCGACCGATCAGGCGCTTGACGGCGTACAGGGTGTTATCAGGGTTGGTAACCGCCTGACGTTTGGCAGGCTGACCGACCAGACGCTCGCCGTCTTTGGTAAAGGCGATCATTGACGGGGTCGTACGTGCCCCTTCAGCGTTTTCAATCACACGGGGCTCTTTCCCGTCCATCACAGCGACGCAGGAGTTGGTCGTACCCAGATCAATACCGATGACTTTGCTCATTTTAGTTCCTCTCTCAATTTGGCAAATCCGTTGATGGCCCACCATTGGCACCATCGCGGTTCCCTTGTAAGCGGGTGGTCTTTACAGATGTTCGGACTATAACACAGAGACCCCCGAATACCAGAGGGGCAGGCCCCGGAATCCTCAGCTATCTGCGGGATTTTGCCCGCTCAAGTCTGTCCGTAACCTGCCTGTTTTTTATATAGCGGTTTCTCAGGGGAGATCAAGTGGATAATAGGTAAAAAATCCTAAAAAATAGATCAGGCCTGCGTATCCACGCTATGCGCTGCGCTGCCCTGACCTTCATCCTTGGCGACGCCGACGCGGGCGGGGCGGAGCAAGCGGTCATGCAGGATATAACCGGCATCGACCAGCTGGATGATGGTGCCCGCAGGCTTGCCGGTGCCGGGCACTTCGAACATTACTTCATGGAAGTGGGGGTTGAAGGGTTCATCCCGTGGCTCAAGTTTCTTGACGCCATTTTTCTCGAAGGTTTGCAGCAGTTGACGCTGCATGGCCTCAAGACCCGTGATCATGCTGGCGATACGGTCATCGCCCGAGGTTTTGAGTTCGTCGGGGATGGATTCAATGGCGCGTTTGAAATTATCAGTGTAGTCGAGCAGATCGCGGGCAAAGTTGGCAATCGCATATTTGCTGGCGTCTTCGCGATCTTTGATGGCGCGCTTGCGGGTATTGTCAGCTTCGGCCAATGCCCGCAGTCCCTGATCCTTCATTGCTGCGAGTTGCTGCTGTAAATCGGATATCTGAAACAAAGCTTGCTCCAGCGGGGAGGGACCTTCGCCCTCAGTCGCGGTCAAACCTTCCTGCGGGGGCAGTTCGGGTTGCTCCGGTTGCAAGGGGTCGGGAATGTCTTCAGAGGAAGCGTTGTTCATGCGGCTTTCTTATTCTGTCGGACGAGGTTTGCGAACATGCACGGGCAGGGATTTCTGGACGGGTTCATCGCCTTCCAGACCGTATTTGACGCTATCGACCTGAATGTAATCAAGCAGTTCGCCCTGTGCTTGTGCGTAACGATCATTTGTTGCCACGTAATAAAAGGCGGCTTTGTCTTTCAGTGGCGATTTAAAGCCCTGCAGATGGTCTTCCAGCGGTTTAAGGCCCCGGCCCGCCGCCAGGGCATCGACCTTCTGACGCAGGCCGGCCAGATCTTTATCGGTGGTGGCGTTCGGCACATTCAGGATGACGGTGTTCTCCGGGTAGAACCAGACGGTGCTGGGCTTGGTTCTGAGATTGCCAAACGATACCTCGGCCAGACCTTCACGGGACAAAGCAGGCCACAGGCGTACCCGGTCTTCAGTCAGCTCGAGATCAGCCTCGATGGGCTGCCCTTCATACATGAAGCGCACTTTCTGGATGCCTTGCTCGAGTAAGGTGGCTTTATCGACCACGACCTCGGCGGAAGGCGGGGGCATCGGCGTGTTACAGGCAGTACCGCTGCCTTTCAGTTGCTCGCGGCTATCGAAGATATAGCGGCTGTAGGTCAGGCGGATAAAGTTGGCGATATATTCAACCTTGACCGGAATATTGCTGATTTTGGCGCAACCTGATGAAAAGGCCCCTTGATCCTGCGCATGAATCACGAACTGACCGGGCATCAAATTCTCACCCCGGGTTAGTGTTATGTCAACAGAGCGCAGAGGCTCCCGGCGATATTCGGAAGAGTAGGCAACTCCGTCGCCATCCAGCAATTGCGCCTGCGATGGGAGAGTATAGCCCGCAAGCCCAAACCCTGCACAGAGGGCGGAAACCAGCAATTTGTGCTTAAACATTCGTGATGACCCTTCCGGAAAACAGTCAATAGGTGCCCTAGTCTAGCGGGAAACCGGGGGCAAGGTAAATCCCAAAAAACCAGCTATCCCGAGGGCTTGCCGTAAATCAGGTTTCCAGCAGCCGGGTCATCACCCGCGAGGTATAATCCACCAGCGGGATAATCCGCTTGTAGTTAAGGCGGGTGGGGCCGATGACGCCAATCGCGCCGATAATCCGGTTTTCCGGGGTTTTGTAAGGGGAAATCACCATCGACCAGCCAGAATGTTCGAACATGGTGTTCTCGGTGCCGATGTAGATTTGTACGCCGTCAGCCTGTTGCGCCGCGCCCAGCAGGCGCATCATGGTTTCCTGCTCTTCAAGGGCCGCCAGCAATTGCCGGGCGCGCTCCAGATCCTCGATCGCCTTAACATCCTCAAGCAGCCTTGATTGCCCGCGGATAATGATATTGCCGGAAAAATCCTCAACTGCCGGGGCCATCGCCAGTCCGCGCTGGATCAGATCAGTTGTGATCCGGTCAAGCTGGGCTTTGTTGTCGGCTATGTCGCTTTGTATGTCGTTCTGGGCCTCGGCCAGTGTGCGCCCTGCGATCTGGCTATTGATATAATTCGAGGCCGCCGTCAGGGCGTAGTCGCTGGTGTCGGGCGGGATGTCCATCACCCGGTTTTCTACACTATTGTCCTGCAACACCATGACCAGCAACACGCGTCCGCTATCCAGCCTGACAAATTGCATGTGCCGCACCGGCTTGTCGGTTTTGGGGGCAATGATCAGACTGGCGGCGGACGACAGGCCCGAAAGCATGGTAGTGGCCCGTTCCATCACCGTGTTCATGGAACTGCCGCTGGCCCGGCACTGTGCTTCAATGGCCCCGCGATCTTCGGGGCTGATATTCCCGATTTCCATCAACCCGTCGATATAAAGCTTTAAGCCCTGAGTCGTTGGCAGGCGCCCGGCTGAGGTATGCGGGGCATAGAGCAATCCGCTATCCTCAAGATCGGCCATGACATTGCGGATGGTGGCGGGGGAGAGAGTCATTTCCAGATGGCGCGCAATCGTGCGCGAGCCCACAGGCTCCCCTGTTTCCATGTAGGTATCAACGACATAGCGTAAAATGGCCTGTGCCCGCTGGTTCAAATCCTGAATCATGGGGAGAATATAGCGGGATAAGCTTAAATTGACAATTTCGGCGGGTTCCGCCACTGTGGCCGCCATTTCATGAAAAAGAAGGATTTTTATCAGTGAATAACACGCTTCCTGCCCTTGTCCCGTTTGCCCGTCCCTCTGGCCGTGAGGCGTCGGCATTGCGCACGGTAGACATCATCACCGGCGTGTCCAAGCATGCCGAAGGCTCGGCGCTGGTGAAATTTGGCGATACCCATGTTCTGTGCACGGCCACAGTGGAAGAAAAAGTGCCCGGCTGGATGAAGAATACCGGCAAGGGCTGGGTCACGGCGGAATACGGTATGTTGCCGCGTTCGACCCATCAGCGGATCGACCGTGAGGCCGCCAAGGGTCGTCAGACTGGGCGCACGCAAGAAATCCAGCGTTTGATTGGTCGTGCCTTGCGTTCGGTGGTGGACATGCAAAAACTCGGTGAACGTCAGGTGCGCATTGATTGCGATGTCATTCAGGCGGATGGCGGTACCCGCACGGCCTCGATCACGGGGGCGTATGTGGCCCTGTATCAGGCGTTGGATCACGTCAAGGCGCTGGGCCTGATTACCGAGATACCGTTCAAAGACAGTGTGGCGGCAATCTCCTGCGGTATCTGGCAGGGGAGACCGGTGCTGGATCTTGACTATGCTGAAGATTCCGAAGCCGATACGGATGCTAATTTCGTCCTGACCGGGGCGGGCAAGATCGTTGAACTGCAATCGACCGCCGAGCGTGACCCGTTTGATGAGGAGCTTTTCTTGTCGATGTTGGCACTGGCGCGTCAGGGCTGCAAAGAACTGGAAGCGGCGCAACGCAAGGCACTGGGCCTCTAACCAATGACGGCGGTGCGTAAATTCTCTGGCGATAAGCTGATCCTTGCGACGCATAACAAGGGCAAGGTCGCGGAGATATCAGCGCTGCTCGGGAACTATGTGCAAGAATTTCCGAGTGCGGGCGGTCTGGGTCTACCAGAACCGGAGGAGACGGGCACGACTTTCCTCGAAAACGCAACGATCAAGGCGCTGGCTGCCGCGCAGGCAACAGGTATGCCTGCGCTCGCCGATGATAGCGGCCTGTGCGTGAATGGCCTGAACGGTCACCCGGGGGTTTATTCCGCTGATTGGGGTGGAAATCCCCGTGATTTCAATAAAGCGATGCAACGCATTCAGGATGAACTGGGTGATAACCCGGATCGCTCAGCCTATTTCGTATCTGTGCTGGTACTGGCGTGGCCGGATGGTCATACCGAGCATGTCGAGGGCCGTGTGGCAGGTACGTTGGTTTGGCCCATCCGCGGCGATGGCGGTCATGGTTATGACCCGATGTTCGTGCCA
>JAMPXY010000070.1 GCA_023700945.1 Alphaproteobacteria bacterium
AGGCTGCCGTTGAGCTGTCCGCCCGGTACATTGGTGATCGCAAACTCCCTGATAAGGCAATTGATATTATTGATGAGGTCGGTGCCGCTCAGATGCTGGTGCCTGAAGATCAGCGCAAGAAGATCATTACCGTGACCGACATCGAAGGAGTGGTTGCAGCGATTGCCCGTATCCCGGCTAAGACCATGACCAAGGACGACCGCGAGGCCATCCGGACATTGGACCGCGATCTGAAAACCATGGTGTTTGATCAGGATGCCGCCATTGATGTTCTGACAGATTCTATCAAGCTCTCGCGGGCGGGCCTGCGTGATGGTGACAAACCGATTGGTTCCTATTTGTTCAGCGGCCCCACCGGTGTGGGTAAAACCGAGGTGGCACGCCAGCTGGCCAAAACCATGGGGATTGAGCTCAAGCGTTTTGATATGTCCGAATACATGGAACGTCACGCGGTTAGCCGCCTGATCGGTACGCCCCCCGGTTATGTCGGGTTTGAACAGGGTGGTCTGCTGACTGATGCTGTTGACCAGCACCCGCACTGCATTTTACTGCTGGATGAAATCGAAAAAGCGCACCCGGATATTTATAATATTTTGCTGCAGGTAATGGATTACGGCAAGCTGACCGACAATAACGGTAAGACGGTTGATTTCAGGAATGTGATCCTGATCATGACCACCAATGCCGGGGCCAGTGAAATGGCCAAGGCGCCGATGGGATTTGAGCGCGAGAGTCGGGTTGAGGATGATCAGGAAGAAATCAAGCGTCTGTTCACTCCGGAATTCCGCAACCGCCTGGATGCGATTGTGCCGTTCAAGGCGCTTCGACCTGAAACGGTGATCCGTGTGGTTGATAAATTTGTGATCCAGCTCGAAGCTCAGCTGGCCGATCGCCATGTCGAGATTGAGCTCTCTCAAGAGGCGCGCGAATATCTAGCCAAAACGGGTTATGATCCGGCGATGGGCGCCCGGCCTCTATCCCGTATCATTCAAGAAAAAATCAAGCGACCATTGGCTGAGGAGTTGCTGTTTGGCAAGCTGGTCAAGGGCGGTATCGCCCATGTGGATCTCAAGGATGGGGTTCTGGTTTTCAGCTATGAAGAAGCGCCGCAGCGTAGCGGCGAACTGGTGCCCGCACTTCCGTCGGAACAGGCCTGAATAAATTTCAGGAAGCCTAGCGCGCGAGCAAGACTCTGTAATAGAAATAACTGTTGGTGGGCGGGGTCCCGGCCCCGCGCAGGCATCCGGCCATAGCACCGGGCCGGGCGATGATGGCTTCTTCGCTAAAGGTGCCGGTAAAGCGGGTATTGCCTGCCGACCAGGCCGCTGCTGTGGCATTGGGGGGGCTGCCCGCTGGATTAAGGATCCCCAGACGCTCATTCAGCTGAATGCACAGATCGCGTCTGACCCACGGCAGGATGGCGACCAGTTCCTCATTGTCAAGACCGTCGCTTTCGCACCCGGCCCCGCCGCTGCCGACATCCTGAACGCAAACACCAGCCGGGAAAAACCAGCGCCCGTAAAGGGGGTCACCCACACCCGCGCTATCGAGCCAGTCAGAGGGGGGAGGAATATAGGAACCGCCGCCCCCCGCCGCCTGAAAAACCCGGCAATCATCGCTACTGCATGAGGCATGCGGGGCATAACCGCTTAAGACCGGGCTTTCAAAACTGATGCGGCTGTCTTCGACCCCGCGGATTTGCATGCCATGCACGGCACGTTTGAGGGAGTCGGCATATTGCACGACATCGGTGGATTGCAGCTGCATGACTTCGCGATTGGGGTCGGCATTACCGGAACGCATGATATTGGCCACGGCAAAACTCAGGGCAGCAAAGGCAGCAATCGCCATGAAAATGTAAATCATGGCGCTGCCTTGTTGGGACAGCTGCGTGGGCGGTGATTGGTTGGTCATAATCAATAAACCTCTTGTCCTGCCCATCATAACAGAAAGGGCGGAATTTCCCCAAGGGCTCTTGCGGTCAGAAATTTGACAAAACATTGTTTAGGCTTGATTTTATCGTGGTTTTGCGCCATCCATGAGGGCAGTGGGTTGATACGACCTGCGGGGTTCTAAAACCGGGATGTGAGTGATGGGTTTGTTCGCTTTTCTGGGCGTGTTATCGCCGGTGCATATGAGATGGGTGCGTCTGTGGACGGGGGCCCGTTATATTGGCGAGGATCAGGCCGGGAACCGCTATTATGAGGCCAAGGCCCGCGTGGGCTACAAGCATCCGCGGCGGTATGTGCGTTATAAAACCAGCATTGAGGCTACGAATGTGCCGCCTGAATGGCATGGCTGGCTGCACTACCAGTCTGATGTGATTCCGGCAGGCCGGGCGCAGACTTATCGCCGTGAATGGCAAAAGCCTTATCAGCCCAATATGACAGGTACCCAGCAGGCTTACCGCCCGCCGGGCCATATTCTGAGCGGTGGCAAGCGGGCCAAAGCTACGGGCGATTATGAAGCATGGACGCCGCCGCAATAGTTACCGGCAGCCGTGCGTATCTGGAATATAGGGAAGGATTAAAAGGTATGAAACGCAGTGTAATCGAAACAGCTTTGGGTGGCCTCGTTATTCTGGTGGCACTCTCTTTTTTGATTTTCAGCGTCAATACGGCACAGGTGGGCAAGGTCAGTGGCTATGAACTGAATGCCCGTTTTTCCGGTATTGGTGGTTTGGCAGTGGGTGATGATGTGCTGGTCAGCGGTGTCAAAGTTGGCAGCATTCTGGCTGTCACGCTGGATGCGGAAACCTATCTGGCCAATGTCAGAATGAGCATTGCCAATCATATCAAATTACCCACGGATACAGCGGCCCTGATCAGTTCGGAAAGCTTGCTGGGCGGTCGTTACCTGGCGCTTGAGCCAGGAGCCGAGGAAGAGTTTCTGAAACCCGGCAGTATGATCGGCTATACGCAAGCACCGCAAAATCTGGAGCAACTCCTCGGGCAATTTATTTTCAGCATGCAGGGTGACAAGGATAAGCAAGCGCCTGCGGGAGAGTCTGCTGCCCATGCCCAGCCTTAAATACCGATTTTCTTCCAGACTTTTTTATCAAGTTGTGTTTTTGATGGTGGTGCTGGTTATCTGGCTTTCACCCTTGGCTCCGGCTTGGGCTGTGATGCAGGATATGCCGGTCGTCAAATTGCAGTCGATTGATAAAATCACAGGGCGGACGGTGACGTTTGAAGCGCGTGTTGGCAGTACTGTTAAATATGGTCCGCTTTATATCAAGGTGCAGGTCTGCCGTAAGGCCCCGCCGATCGAACTGCCTGAGTCTTCAGCTTTTATTCAAGTCTGGGAAGTCACGCGCAAGGACGCTTCACAATGGGTGTTCAGTGGCTGGATGTTTGCTTCGTCTCCGGCACTCTCGGCGATGGATCATCCAATCTATGATGTCTGGGTTCTTGATTGCCTGGAAAAGAAAACGGCCGATGTCGAAGCGGAGCGCCGTTTGGCTGAAGAAGAGCAGGCCAAGGCCGGGGCTGTCATCGAACAGCGGCTTGATGCCGAAATCATGGATTTGGGTGACTAGGCGCTGGGTGGATTTCCCTATTCGCAGCGCCATAGCCGATTTTTATAGAGATCCGGTGCCGGACGGGCTTTGGGGGACAGCGGCGCATCTTCATGATCGTGAGCGGCAGGCATGTCAGCGGCCATCCAGCGGTGAAACGGAGCATTCTCATGCTGTGTTCCGTTGAATCCTGCGGCGGCCCGGCTGAGTTCCTCTCGTGCAATGATAATCATGTCTGATCACTTTCGCTGCTATCGATTGTTAAGACTAAATTATCATTTTATTAATCAAAAATCAAGTTTTTGGGCAATAATAAGGCAGTTATTCGGTATATATTTGTAATATTATTACGATATTAGCGTTCCCTGAGATATTGGGCCACCATTTCCGGTTCGCTGGGGGCCGGGGTGGCGGCCAGTGTGAAATCAGGATGGTGGCGCAAGGCCCGTTGCAGACGTTGTTTGTAGGTGACGCTGTCAATTTCATAAACCCCAAACTGCCGAAGGTGTTCGTTAACGTATTGGGTGTCGAGCAGGCTGAATCCGGCTTTCCACAGACGGGCACAAAGATGCACCAGACAAATTTTACTGGCATTCGGGGCATGGCTGAACATGCTTTCGCCGCAAAACGCCCCGCCAAGCGCCAGCCCGTACAGACCGCCGACCAGCTGACCATCTTGCCAAGCTTCTACCGAATGGGTATGGCCCATCTGGTGCAGGGTCACGAACAGGTCGCGGATCGGGCGGTTGATCCAGGTGTCTGTCTGGGCTGTCCGGGTTGCGCCACAAGCATCAATCACTGCGGCAAACGCGGTATCAATCCGGATCTCATACGGGCCTTTCAAAACGGTCTTGCGCAGCTTGTTAGGAATATGCAGGGCTTGAATGTCGAGTTGGCCGCGCTGGGGTGGATCAAACCACCAGATTTCATCGCTGTCGCGCGACTCGGCCATCGGGAACAAACCCATGGCATAGGCAGCAAGGACGTCAGCAGGGGTGATTTGATCCGGCATAATTCTGATTGTGCCAGATTTTTGTCTGGAAGATTAGCGTTCCGCTAGTTTTTTCTCGAGCCAGTGGATGGTGTAGTCACCTGTCTGGAAATCGGGCTGATCAAGAATCCACATATGCAGCGGCAGGGTGGTTTTTACCCCTTCGATGACGGTTTCAACGATGGCGCGGCGCAGGCGGCGGATGCACTCATCGCGGTTGCGGCCATGGACAATCAGTTTACCAACCATCGAATCGTAATAAGGCGGGATGCTGTAGCCAGTATAGATCGCCGAATCAAAGCGCACGCCGAGACCGCCCGGGGCATGGAATTGGGTGATGCGTCCGGGTGAGGGGATAAAGGTTTCAGGGTCTTCGGCGTTGATTCGTACTTCAATCGCATGGCCGCGGAAGCGGATCAGGTCTTTTTGCACGCTCAGTTCTTCGCCGGCGGCAACGCGGATTTGTTCGGCAATCAGGTCAATTCCGGTCAGCATTTCAGTAACCGGGTGTTCGACTTGAATTCGTGTATTCATTTCCATGAAGAAGAATTGGCCGTTCTCGTAAAGAAATTCAATGGTGCCTGCGCCGCGGTACCCCATATTGCGCACCATGTCGGCGGCAAGGGTTCCGATATAGCTGCGCTCTTCTTCACTGAGGGCGGGCGAGGGCGATTCTTCCAGAACCTTCTGGTGACGGCGCTGCAGCGAGCAATCGCGCTCACCGAGATGGATGGCATTACCGTGAGTGTCGCCGAAAATCTGGATCTCGATGTGACGGGGTTTTTCGAGATATTTTTCAATATAGACCCGGTCATCGCCAAAATTGGCCTTGGCTTCAGCGCGTGCGGTCGAGAAAGCTTCGGTAAATTCTTCACTTTTACGGACAACTTTCATGCCCTTGCCGCCGCCGCCGGAGGCGGCCTTGATCAAAACCGGATAACCGGCCTGATCGGCAAAAGCCCGCCCTTCTTCAGCACTGGCGACCGCTCCTTCTGAACCGGGAATGACTGGCAGGCCGAGGGCCTTGGCAGTTTTCTTGGCCATGACCTTGTCGCCCATCATTTCGATATGCTCGGGTTTGGGGCCAATAAAGGTAAAGCCATGCTCTTCGACCATGCGGGCGAATTGTTCATTTTCCGAGAGGAAACCGTAACCGGGGTGAATGGCTTCGGCCCCGGTTACGCTGGCAGCACTCAGGATCGAGGGGATGTTCAGATAGCTGTCTTTTGAGGCAGGCGGACCAATGCACACACTTTCATCGGCCAGCCTGACCGCCATGGCGTTGGCATCAGCAGTCGAATGCACCACAACCGTCTGGATACCCATCTCGCGGCAGGCGCGAATGATACGCAGGGCAATTTCGCCACGGTTGGCTATCAGAATTTTTTTGAACATTTGCTTATGCTTTATTCGATCACAACAAGGACATCGCCAAACTCAACAGGTTGTCCGCTCTCTACCAGAATTTGTGTGACAGTGCCGCCCTTGGGAGCCTTGATCGGATTCATGACTTTCATGGCTTCTATAATCATCAGTGTGTCGCCGGCCTTGACCGAAGCGCCTTTGCTGATAAAAGCAGGCGCCCCCGGCTCTGGGGACATGTAAACTGTGCCGACCATGGGTGAGGTAATCGCTCCCGGGTGGCTGGCTGCATTCGCGGAAGGGGCTTGGGTGTTGGCCCGTTGCGGTGTGGTCGGATCTGAATCCATCACCGGAGCCGATTGGTTGGCAGCCGGGCTGTAGGTCAACACATTACCGCCACGACTGACGCGGACCGATTGGTCACCGTCTTCGACTTCGATTTCGGTCAAGCCGGTTTCATCCAGCAGTTTAGCCAGTTTGCGAATGGCAGATTCATCAATTTTCATCGGCACCTAAAAACACTCCGGTTGCCAGTGGGACAAGAGCCTATGGCTTAAAGAAAAAGGGGGGAAAAGTCAAAGGCTGAGATTGTCCCGGTTAGCTTGATTTCTCGTTTTATCAATAAATTCCAAAGCCTTAACATAGCCGTGTGCCCCTAGCCCGGCATAAAGGGCGGCGGCCAAGGGTTCGATATAGGAATGATGGCGGAAGGGTTCGCGGGTTTTGGGGTCGGAGAGATGAACCTCTACCACCGGAATATCCTGATGTAGTTTCAAGGCATCATGGATTGCGACTGAGGTATGGGTATAGGCGGCGGCGTTTATGATAATTCCAGCCACCGTGCCATAGGCTTGTTGCAGCCATGTTACTAGTTCACCTTCGTGGTTGGATTGGCGAAAATCAATGCTCAGCCCCAAACGGGCCGCGGTGTTGTGGCACAGGCTCTCAATGTCTGACAGGGTTTGGTGGCCATAGATCTCAGGCTCACGCCGTCCCAGCATATTAAGGTTGGGGCCGTTCAGGATTAGAATGATGGGGGTATTGCTGGTCACGGTTGTGTAGTATCGGCCGTAATCGGGGGGCTTTTATATTGTGAAATGATATTATCCAGCACCTCTTTAGGTGTTTGACCTTCCTTAGGCAAATAGATATTGGTACCGACAATAAAGACCGGTACCGATTCTATGCCGAGGGCTTCAACCGCGCTCGCTGAGTCCAGCAGGTCTTTGGTGGCCGCCCAGGATGTCATGTCCTTGTAAAAAAGATCCTTATCCAAGCCAACTCCAAACATAAACTGTTCCAATTCAGGCTTGGTCACCGGGTCTTGATGCAAAATCAGAAAGTCATGCATGTCTTTAAAGTGACCTTGCTTACTGGCGGCCATGGCCATTTTGGCCTCGTGAATCGAGTCTTTCCGGTTAATCGGGTAGACCCGGAAAATAATCCGTAGATCAGGATTGTCTTTCAGGGCGGCTTGAATGTCGCCGTGCATCTGCTTGCAGAAAGCACAGCGGTAATCCATCACATAAGTGATAACCAGAGCCGGTTTCTCGGCTCCGAGATATTGGTTATGGGGGGCCTCTTGCAAGCGTTCATAGGCAGTCTTTCCTGTATAGAACTGCCATCCGATCAGTGCGCAGACCACAACAACCGCTATACTGAGAAGACGCAGATACATCAGGGGCAGCCCTTCTTATTCGGTCTTGCCGTTCTTGCGGGCCTCAGCGATAGCAGCCTTCATACCTTCAAGCCCCATATAACCCGGGGTGAGCTGGTTGCCGATGACAAAAGCAGGTGTACCACTGATGCCCAGACTACGAGCCAGAGCAAGATTCTTCTCAATTGTCTCGAGTACGGCTCGGCTGTCGGCGTCAGCTGTGGCTTTCTTGATGTCCACACCCACCTGGCTGGCATATTTTTCCAGTGTGGCTTTGTCTTTCATGCCGCCATGATTCATCAGAGCGCTATGATATTCAAAGAACTTACCTTGTTGATCGATAGCCAGCGCCCAGCGTGCGGCTTCAATTGAACTCTCACTCAGAATAGGCATTTCGATAAACACGAAGCGAACATTTTTGTCCTCTTCAACGATCTTGGCTACATCGGCAAAGGCCTTTTTGCAGTAGCCGCAATTGTAATCATAAAATTCAAAGATGGTAACATCAGCGGTTTCAGGGCCCACTGTCGGATGTTTCTCTTTCAGGATTTCGTCTTTGGCTGTGGCAAATTTATCCACGAACTGGCGTTCCATTTCCACACGCTGGTTCTCCTGATTTTTCTCCAGCGCTTGCAGGACAACACCTGGGTTTTTGTCGAGGTAGTCCTGAATCACAGTCTCGATTTTGGCCCGTTCATCATCAGGGATGCCGCCTTGCTGGGCGAGAACAGGTGCGGCTGAAAGCATCAGGCCAGCAAAAGCGAGGGAAAGGGGAACCAGGCGCATAGAAGCAAAAATCACGGATCAGTCTCCTGCCAGAATGTTTAAAATTATAAAAGTAGCGCGCTTGCCGCGGAAGACCATGTTACAGGGACTTATTTCCCGGCACCAGCGCGAATTAATTTCTTTTACTGCCCTTACTTTTTTCTTCGTTGAGGGCTGCCTGAGTGATGATGTCTTGCGCCCTGATCCAGCCGGGTGAACCTTGTCGCAAGCCCGCAGCGGCGGCTTCCGCTTGTGTGCGGGCTTGCGCTGGACGCCGTTGCAACAGGGCTTCTTCTGCCAGATGCAGTTTGGCCATGGCATCATCGCCAATTTTTCCATAAGCAATAGCCAGTAAGCGGTGAATGCGGGTCGAGCGCGGTTCATCGCGCTGGGCGCGTTTGAGGTGACGGATGGCATCTTCCAATTGTTGCGGATCTGTGCCTGCGGTTTCGATCAGGCTGTGGGCATAGGCGGTGCGGATCAGACCGGCGTCCGGTTGCAGTTCACTGGCTTGCCGGTAAAAAGGGACTGCCTGCCCAATTCGGCCAAAATCACCCAGCATTTGTCCTTTGAGCTCAAGAAAATAGGCGTTCTTGGGTTCGGTGGCCAGCAAACCGTCGATCAGACGCAGGGCTTCGTCGGTCCGGTTCTGGCGGTAAGCGGCAATCGCCCGGGCATAACGGGCTGGCACGGAGGCATCCTTGTCGCTGTAGTTCCAGATCACATGGTCAGGCGTCACAAATCCAACTAGTTTGGCTATCATCCGGTCATGCTGATCCTGCCAGACCGTGGGTGCTGCAGCGTTGGTATAAGATGATTTTTCTGTTCCCGCTTTGAGGCTTTCGACACGATCACGGGTTAAGGGGTGGGTACGGACATATTCTGATTGCTGGCTTAAGGGCAGCAATTCTTCATCAGCCAGACGTTCCATAAAACTGACTAGCCCGCCCGGGTTGAGTCGGGCCCGTTCAAGGTAGCTGACGGCGGCTTGATCGGCACTGGATTCTTGGATTCGGCTGAAGGCGAGCAAGCGATTGAGCGCCATACCACTGGTGCCTGCTGATACGGCGGCAGCCGCCCCGCCATCTCCTGAGAGAATAGCGGCTCCGATCCCCAGAATCGTGCCGAGCATCGCCTCGTAGGAGGCATTTTCCATGGCATCCTTGGTTCGGACCAGATGCCCCCCCCGGATATGACCAAGCTCATGGGCCAGTACCCCGATAACCTCACCCGGATTTTTTGATTTGGTTAGCAGTCCTGAATAAATAAAGACATTCTGGCCCCCGGCGACGAAGGCGTTAATATTATCATCCTGAACCAGAATGATGTTGACTGAATCCGGATCAAGGTCAGCGGCTTTGATCACCGGGTAGGCCCATTCCTTCAGATAATTTTCAATCTCTGTGTCACGGATGAGTGAGGTTGGACGGCCGCTTTGGGCATGGGCCACCAAGGCCACGCTGCTGATTAGCAGGGCAATCCCGGTCAGGGCATAGATGAGCCTGTGCAGGCGAGGGGAAAACAGGTTATTCTTCATCACTTGTGAACTATGAGCGAAAAATGTGGTTCAAAGAAGGCTGCGGCAGGACAGTTATAAGGTAATATGGCTTCGTTATTATATCAATGGATTGATCTGTTATGGTTACCGATTGCCTTGGTGGCGGTTCATAAAGGGCAGCGCATAAAGACCGCAATTTTCATTCTGGTCAGTATTCTGACCCTGCGGGTACAGGTTGAATTGATGGAATCGATTAACGCTTCGCAGGGCTTTACCGGACTTTGGAGCTGGGACGCCTATCAGCGCGGCCTGCTGGTGTACGGGATTGTTTTTGCCTTATTTTTGATTCTGGCTTATTTCTCCTCACGGACGCTGGGGATTGTTTTCTTTACGGCCACGTTGACGATTTATATTTTGACGTTTTGCCTTTCGATGCTGGTGATGGTGATTTGATGACAAAAGACGGTGATGAAAAAGTTCCGGGCCGTTCGGCCAAGAAACCCGCGCGGCGGACAACGCGGGATGCCAGCGTCCGTGTCAAGAAAACCAATCAGCGCACGACATCTTCGGCGCGGTGGCTACAACGTCAATTAAATGACCCTTATGTGCATGAAGCCCAGCGTCTGGGGTACCGGGCACGCTCGGCCTTCAAGTTGATTGAGCTGGACGACAAGCTAAAATTCATCAAGAAGGGTTGCACAGTGGTGGATCTGGGGGCCGCGCCCGGTGGCTGGTCGCAGGTGGCGCTTGAGCGTGGCGCAGGTAAAGTGATCGGTCTTGATCTGTTGCCGATTGAGCCCTTACCCG
This sequence comes from Alphaproteobacteria bacterium, assembly GCA_023700945.1. GTDB lineage: Bacteria > Pseudomonadota > Alphaproteobacteria > Micavibrionales > Micavibrionaceae > Micavibrio_C. Next base: position 10,598 of record JAMPXY010000070.1, read on the forward strand.
GTGTTACATTTTTGCAGATGGATTTTATGAACGATGATGCCCCCGAAGCGCTGATTATGGCGATGGGATCAGGGGCTGATGTGGTGCTCAGTGATATGGCGCCCAATACCATGGGTCACAAACAAACCGATCATCTGCGGATTATGGCACTGGTCGAGGCGGCCTATGAATTTGCGACGCAGGTTCTAAAACCGGGCGGCACATTTGTCTCCAAATTGTTCCAGGGCGGAGCCCAAAAAGAACTTCTCGATATGATGAAGCGTGATTTTACCGTAGTGAAACACGTCAAGCCGCCCGCCAGCCGCAAAGAATCTGCGGAACAATATGTTGTGGCCACGGGGTATCGCCGTCCGCTCTAGTTTCAGAGGGTGTTTATTATACCGGCTTTAGAAGGGGCCTGGTGCCTGCAGGTGTTTTCTCCAGAAACGCCCGGACATGTTCACGCAAATCACGCTGATCTTTGGTAGCGAGCGTGATAACGGGTGTGACGAAATCAGGGCCGTGATGGATCGCAGTTCTAATCGCGACCCCGGGCATATGCTGTCCAATCATAGCCGATAGTAATGATAGAGGTTTCATCTGGTTTTTATAGTCTTCCTCAAAAGCGGCCCGGATTTTTTCAGGCTCTTTATGGTGCCCGTGTTCCAGAAAATGATCCAGCGCATCGGCAGACACACTTTCGCAAAGCATTGTGAATCTGTCAGAATCATAAGTCCAGATATGTTCTTCATAAGATTGCATGACAGCATCCCATAGCGGCGGCTCAACATACATCCAGAAAGCAAACGTGCTGTTCTCCACAATCACCGGTTCGCCTTTATCCAGTTTGATGCCGTTGATAATCCCGGACTGGCTGGTCAGGGATATATCCAGATTCATATCGCGCAACAATTCCTGCATGCTCTCGCGAAAATACTGGATAATGTTGGGGTTTTGGGCTTCCATATGTGCGAGCAGGGTGACATGGAAGGGGACTTCCGAGGTTTCCTCGCGGGGGGCGGGCTCTTTAGATGGCTCATCTGCGGGATTTCCCGCCTGATCGGCAAA
>JAMPXY010000071.1 GCA_023700945.1 Alphaproteobacteria bacterium
CAGAACCAACGGAGTGGTGTGATGAAAATCAATATTCAGGAATTTCTCGATCATTGCGGGATTGATGAATCAATCTATCCCGGCAAGAAGCTGGTCAGAAAGCTGCGCCAGCCTGGTGAATTCAAAAGCCATTGTGTCGTGCTCGACTGGCATCATGCCGAGATGCTACGCATCGAGATCAAGGCCGGACTGTCTGGGCGGACATTACCCGCCAATGAATTGAAGAAATATCCCGTATGCTTTCAGGCGCCGACCTATATTGATATTGCCCCGGAAGACACCGAAGATGGTGAAGAGGAAGACGACGAAGGACAACAAGGGCGCGCGAGTGGTGGCGGGGGCGGACGGAAAATGAAAAAGCACCTGCAAGGCGAAATGGTCGCGGCGTTCTCGACCGTGATGGAAGGAAAAATACCAACGGGCGGCGAAATCAAGAAACTGGTGATCATGGGGAAAGAGATTGCCAAGCAGTCTTACGCGCAAGTTCTTGAAAAACTAGCCGAACAAGTCAAGCAATCCAAGATCATGGCCACTGATCTGCTGGCTGAGGCTGGGAAATATATCACGAAGTACACCCCGCCTGCCTTTATGAAACCAAGCGGCGGCGAAGATAAGGTCTATAAATACGACCGTATGAAAAATGAGCCGATGTTCGGTAGACCCTTAATGGGTTGAGGTGCAGCCCAAAGAATGAGAGAGACATAAAAAGGCGACCCGGAGGTCGCCTTTTTTATCAAATCGTTTTCATGACATCGCGGATTTTTGTGACAATCTCGTCAAGGTGGCTCTGATCAAAGATCAGCGGCGGCGAAACACATATATTTGGTCCGGTATAGCGCACCATCACGCCACGACGGAATAATTCGTAAGCCGCTTCGCGGCAATAACGGCCGGGATCATGTTTGTCAGGATGATCTTCAATCTGGATACCAGCCAGAATACCACAGTTGCGAATATCAACCACGCGCGGAGTCCCTTTCAAGGAATGCATAGCTTCCTCGAACGGCCTTTCCATTTTCTTGACGTTATCCCAGATCTTATCATCATTGATCGCATCCAGCGTTCCAATGACCGCAGCGGCAGCCAACGGATGACCAGAGTAGGTATAACCATGCATCAGTTCGATAAACTGTTCAGGCCCATGCATAAAGGCTTCATAAATTTCCTTGCGGACAAATGTTGCCCCCATCGGCACGGTACCATTCGTCAAGCCTTTGGCCATGGTAATGATATCGGGCATAACATCGAAATATTCAGCCGATGACATACTGCCAAAACGGCCAAAACCGGTAATTACCTCATCCATGATCATCAGGATGCCGTATTTGTCGCAGATCTCGCGAATGCGCTTGAGATATCCTTTAGGTGGCGGCAAGACCCCGGTTGACCCAGATACCGGCTCGACAATCACGGCAGCGATATTCGAGGCATCATGCAAATAGACCAGACGCTCGAGTGCATCGGCCAATTCAATCCCGTGATCGGGCTGCCCTTTGGCGAAGGCATTGCGGTTTAAATCATGGGTATGCGGCAAATGGTCGATATTCGGCAAAAGTTGACCGAACACGGCGCGGTTATAAGGCAGACCCCCTACAGAAATACCGCCAAAATTCACTCCGTGATAGGCGCGTTCCCGCCCAATCAGGGTGCGGCGGGTGCCCTCCCCTTTCAAACGCTGGTATGCCAAGGCAATCTTAAGCGCGGTATCCACAGCTTCAGAACCGGAATTACTAAAAAAGACATGAGTAAAGGGCTTGGGCATACCGGCAATCAACCGTGATGCCGCCTTAAACACAGTAGGGTGGCCAAATTGAAAGGACGGCGCATAATCCAGCAGATCCAACTGAGCCTTGATCGCTTCTTTAACTTTGGGCTGATCATGGCCAGCATTAACGCACCACATTCCCGCCGCCGCATCAAGGATCGGCTTGTTGTCCTGATCGTAGTAATGCATGCCCCGCGCGCGCACAACCATGCGCGGCGCCTTCTTGAACAGGCGCTGTGGCGTAAAAGGCATCCAGTATTCTTCCACCGAATTGGCGGCAGTTGTAAAATCATAGGCCATGAAAGACTCCGTCATTTGAATTGACCTGTTATCGAAAACAGGATTTTGCGGGCACCGAACCATAGCAGAGGCAAAGAAATGAAGAAACCCACTCGTTTTGCAGGCGCACAGAGAGGGATTTTTGTCTGGAATAATCAACACATAGTGCATATCCGGTCATTTTATAGTAGCGTGCCTACCTTCACTAAGGGACCCGCTGTTATGACCACGCCTGATGATGAAAAAACTGACCGTCTGCCTGATAATGTCATCCACCTGCCGACACAGGCCGAACGTCAACGGCAAAAAAAGCGGGAGTCACGGGAATCAAGCGAACCGCTCTTTAATGCAACACCGTTGATCAAGCTACCGCCCCTGACAAAATTCATGCTGCTGGCCTTTATCATCGTGCATATTGTAACCGATGTTATTCTCAGCCACACGGCCCAGTTCTGGGTCTTTGCCCATTTCGGCTTTGTTCCCGCCTATTACAGCGGACAAATTTCCTTCGGCTGGCCTGCACTGGTAGGCCCCCTGACCTTCACCTTCCTGCATGGTGGCTGGACACATATTATTCTCAATGCCCTGATGATGATGGCCTTTGGTGCCGGTGTAGAAAAATGGATGGGCAGCAAACGCTTTTTTACCTTCTTCATGCTTTGCAACTTGTTTGCCGCACTGGCTCAATTTGTTTTTGCCCCTGATTCAACCATGCCCGTGATCGGCGCCTCAGGGGGCTTGAGTGGCCTATTCGCTGCCATCCTGATCATGATGCAAATGCAAGGCGCAATCGGTCAAGGAGGCCGTTACGGCATTTTGCCTTTTATTGTCTTGTGGGTTTTCATTTCAGTCTTGTTCGGTCTGATGGGCGGCCCGGGTGGCAGCAACGTTGCGTGGGCCGCCCATATTGGCGGGTTCCTCGCCGGGTTTGTCCTGCTCAAACCGATTATGCGCTCACGTCTTCTGGATTAATTCTAGACTGAGACACGAATCGGCGCATCCAGCAACAAGGTACCTTCGGACAATAACGGCCGGGATACCCCCGCCAGCACTTGCGGATCTTCCCAGACAATCGTATTAAACCCACCCTGCGGTTCAGCAACCGCCGTCCATTGATCATAAATCCTGCCAGTTTCCCGGCACACCCAAACCTTATCAGGCTTTGCCTCTGCAGCCTTTTCCAACCAATGCCGGGATTCTTCTGGTTGCTGCTGGCGTTCAGCGAATTTTGCCCAGAGCCTATACAGGCGGGCATTGGGCTGCAGTTTTTCTGCCATCGCCAGATACTGGCGGGCTTCGCCCCACAGGCCATCTTCCATCGCTACCCGGGCCGCCGCAATCTGGCTTTCGGCACTATCCGGTTTCAAGGCGAGCAGGCGCTCATACCAACGCAAACGTGATGACAAATCATTGGCCTTACGTTCCGGCGCCAGAGAATCCCAGACACTCACCAATTCCGGATGAGGATGAGTGCGCCAGCAGGCCTCCACCACTTTGACCGCCGCACGGCGATGCCCCTCGTCACGATAAAGCCGGGCAAGACGCAAGGCCGCCGGAACAAAAACCGGCGCCAAAGCCTGCGCCTTCTTGGCATAGCGGATGGCATTTTGCGACTCGCCCCGATAATGGGCTTCATCGGACTGCTGCAGATACAGTGCTACCTGATCAGACTGAGCCTTATCAAAATCCAGAGCCCGAATCCGCTGGACTTGCTTGAGAATCTTTTCTGCCTCGTCCCACTGCCGGGCGCGGATCGTGAGATTATAAACCAGCAGCAATACCCAAGGCTGCTTGGGATGCAAACGCCACGCATCGCGTGCAAGTTGCAGGGCCTTTTCAAGATTGCCCTCCTCCATCGCAGTCAGCATCAGCCCGCGCAAACCGAGGAACGCCGTATCACGATGATCAACCAATTGCTGGAAGCTGGCACGAGCCGCCTCACCATCACCACGCAGCCGCGCGGCCTGCGCCTCAAGGAACACCGACAGACCTTTATCTTCCCTCAACAACTGCCGCGCCCGGTAAGCCTGATAAGATGCTATTTTGGCATCACCCGCCGCCACCGCTGACAACCCCAACGAAAGGGCCAGCATTCCCTTCACGTGGCGTTTACGTTCATGGTAACGCCGCCAAGCCTTGGGGATATCTGACAAGGCAATATAAATACGATAAAATAACAAGAGCGCGAGCAGAGCAAGATACCCCCCAAGCAACAAGACACCGCTGCGGGCATGAATATCATAAGCGCCATAGCTAACATCGACGTAGCCGGGCCGGGTCGCCAGCCAAGCCCCGGCGGCGATCAGGGCTGATGTTTTGATCATGAACCAGAGTGTCTGGAAAAACATGAGAAGGCCCCCCATAATTATGCATTGCATCATACAGGGGTGGCGCCAGAACTGCCAGAGTACAAAAACAAGATTATGTTGAATCTAAGCCTTATTCAGCAGGCGGTGGCGCTGATTCCGTTACCGGGGTCACCGGAGTCTCGGTTGTCGGGATAAAAATAGGCTGAGTTGGGCCTGAACTACCCCCCGGCGCGCCCACGACAGACCCCATTGACTCAATTGTTTGCATCACACCTTCAAGGCCAGCACCGCCTGTTGTATAGGGGGCAGAGCGGCTGCTACTGCGGGCACCGTTTACGGCACCTCCCAGCTCGCGACCAATATTTTCAGGGCTCATAGCCGAAAGCCCCTCCATAAATTCGGCTGCTGTGCCACCCAGATCGCTCCCCATTCCAGACAGGCCGGAGGGCACACCCCCGCTTAAGGGCAATTGCATTTCAACTTTTTTGGTCAGCATACCGGATACCTGCTGTGCCAATGCCGTCATTGCAGCCTGATCAATCAAAGGCTGTGCAGTCTGCAAAGCAGGCCCCTGCAAAGTTTGTAGTTCAGTTACAGCAGCATCGACTTTACCTTCATCAAGTAATTTCTGTGCCCGCGCTATTTTAGCTTGAGTGTCAGTACCGGTGACCAACTCACCATCTTTTTGTACTTGAAAGACATCATTGACCCGGGCAGCAGCCTTCTCGCGGATCGAGATATCCTCACCCTTGATCGAAGAAACTACAATGTCGCCTGTCAGGCTTTTCAGTTCCTGTGAAAGTCCTTTGCTGGTCAAAACACCTTTGCTGGCCTGCGGGGCCAGCCGGTCAATCGCGGCAATCAGTTCGGCATCATCCTCACCCACCATTGAGCGCATCAAGGCCAGGTCCTCTTCAAACGGCGCACTGCGATGAAGCGAAGAACGGAATTGGGTGAGACCCAACAGCATAGCCGCAGCTTTAAGGTCAGTCTGCGAAACGCCTTCGAGTGTTTTACCCAGCTCTGTATCCTGCGTTTGCGCAGTCTCCAGTTGTGGCCCAAGCAAACTCATATCCCCGCCCAGACCTTTGAGCAATTCATCCAGCTGATCCGTGGAAGCCGAGAGAAAATTTTCCCCATCCAGTGATTGCTTGAGCGTTCCGATGCGCTGCAAAACACCTCCAAGATCGGTTGATCCCGTTAAGGCCTGCACCTGTTGTTCAAGCGCAGCCATGCGTTGCTGGATATCACCCGCCTCAGGCCCTAATACATCCTTGGTAATGCCTTCAGCTGCCTGTGTGACAGTTGTGAGCTGATTATTCAGCTGCGAAACATTATTTTTGAGATCAAGCGCCTGCTGCTTCATATCGCTGATCGTTTGTCCGAGATCGGCCGGAATCAGATTTTGAAAAGAAAACTGTTCCTGCTTGAGGCTGGCGACATCACCGTCAATCCTGCTGACATCAGCGCGTAACTCCTGCACCTCGGCCTGCGATGCGACATCGGTCTGTTCAACACTGCCCCGCATGCCGGGGCCGAGCAACACCGCAGCCGCCAAACCTGCCGCTGACAGTAACACGACAGTAATCGCCGCACTCTTGGTCACAGCGCTTTTCTCCGCCTTTTTAATATGCCCGAGCAACAGCTCCCGGTCAGCCACTGTATCCGCAACGTCCTGAACCCTTTTAACCTCGGCTCCTCCCGACTGCGACCACGGCGATGGCCCCGCAATAGGGGCCGTTGTCTGGGCGGCTGTGGGCTTGTCGCTGTTCTCGTTGGCTACAGCCTGATTCAGTATATCAGAAATCTCGATATTGTTCTGGCTCGCTGCCCGCAACACATCTTCACGACGATTGCCCGGTATGACGTTACGTTTCTTCCAGCCTTGCACCGTTGTAACCGGAATATTCATTTTGCTCGCCATCGGGCGGATACCACCAAAACGCTCGATCACCGCTTCGGCAGGTTCGATCGCATTCTGATCCTGATCGTTCGGGCTGGCAGAGTGGGTATCGGGTATGGTGCTCATGATCTTATCCATTTCTTTTTCATCAGCCAGCAGGGCTTGCATCCCGCTGCGATCGGGGTGCGATGCCACGCGCAGGGCACGCCACGGCAAAGGACGGAGTGACTCTACCATTGAATCGGCCAGACACAAGGCCTTTGTTGTCATAAGGTAATACCCAACCCGGGCCGCAGCCACACTCTGCGCGAAGGCTTCGGCCGTGCGGGCTGAATAAAATAAAGCCGCCTTGACCTGCCCTTGTGCCAAGGCCGCAGCGGCAGCCTCGGGCAAGACCGTCACCAGCCCTGTGCGATAAATCACCCGCCGTACCACCTGTAGGCCCGGTACAGCAAGATCGCGGACGACATCGACTCCACTGATATGCAAAAGCGGCTTGTCTGCTGACAAACCGGATGCCGCAAGCAACTGTTCCAGCGCCGCCAGATCAGCCCCGGCCGAGGTGACATTGGTAAAGCCTAGCGCCCGGGCCCGGGACGCCGTTATATCCCCCACCGTAAAAACCGGCAGATCACGGACATCGCACTGACTGCAAAAAGGCGGCAAAGCGCCCGCACTGGTAAACACCAACGCCTGAAAATCATGAAGATCATCGAACGAGGCACTGAGAGTTTCAACCTTGAGCATCGGGCAGGACAACGGGGTGAACCCCAGCGCCGCAACCCAGGCCGCCGTTTCGGCGTATTCCTCTTCCGGGCGGGTGATCAGGATAATACCGGACATCACTTCTATTCCGTGAGCAAGCCGGGTGGCACCCGGGCCTTGAGGCGCAAGCCCACGATCTGGCCCAGACGCTCCGCTTCTTCCTTGGTTTGCACCGTGCCTTCGATGTCATCGGCGTACACGTCACGGCCATCTGGAGAAATCACGCTGACGCGCAGATGCATTTTCTGATCCGACTTCCGCACCGCATAAGCGCCCACCGGGGTACGGCAAGATCCATCCAGCATCTGCAATGCCGCCCTTTCACACAAAACGAGCAGATGCGTTTCTAAATGATCAAGCAGTCCCACGGCGCTTTTCGTTACCATATCATCAGAACGCACCTCAATCCCGATTACCCCCTGCGCTGCCCCTGGCAGAAATTTATCGGTAGGGAAATATTCTTTTATTTCAGAAGACAAACCCAGTCTTGTTAAACCGGCACTAGCAAGAATCAAGGCGTCCACCTGCCCCGCCTTCATCTTTTCGATACGTGTCGGAACGTTGCCACGCAAGGGGACAACCTTTAAATCCGGGCGGCTGTTCAGCACAAAAGCCTGACGGCGCAAGGCGGATGTGCCCACGATGGCACCCGCAGGCATAGCAGCCAGCGAGCCGTAGCGATCAGACAAAAAGACATCACGCGGGTCTTCCCGTGGCAGGACATGAGATATCTCAAGGCCCGGCGGCAGGAACGATGGCATGTCTTTGAGTGAGTGCACCCCGCAATCAATCTCACCGTCGATTAACGCCCGCTCAATCTCCTTGGCGAACAGACCCTTCCCCCCCGCAGCCTCAGCCAGCCGGGTTTCACCATGCTCGGGTTTCCAGTCGCCCGAGGTCAGGATTTCCTTAATCTCAATCTGCAGATCGGGCTTCACCCGGCGCAAGGCATCGGCCACCATATGGGTTTGTACCAATGCCAGTTTCGAGCCACGGGTACCAATCCGGATTGTTTGGGTCATGATGTTAATTCACTTCAAAGGCCACACAAGAAAACGGCCCTAGGATTAGCGCATTTCCAGCGCAGGGAAAACCGTTTTCTCGGGATGGCGAAACGGCACGATTTCACGGCGCGCTTCCTTATAGCGGCGATTGACTTCATCCAAGACCGCTAAATCCTCGGGCTGCGGCAACCCCATGACATCGCGATAAGCCCGGCCCGAAGCTTTGGCCGCTTCGTAAAATCCGACCGCGAGCAAACCTGAGACAATCCCCGCCGGAGGCGGCACAATAACCGCCACGGTGGCAAATACCGCCAGCCGTTTGACATCGCCTGAATAGCGTAAATAAAAAGCCAAAGAGGTTGCGGCCACGACCCGTCTCAGCCCCAGCATCCGTGTATCCGTTGTCCCTGTGTGGTCTGGCATTGGTGCCATGTTTATAGTTTTCATACTCTTGATGCCCCCACTATAGCGACTGGGGCCTCAAAAGTGAACCAGCTTCAACCATTTAAATTTGACATAATCATAAGGCTGTTATAAAGTTCCCCCTCGCGCTTACCCTATAGAGGATCGTGATGATCAAAATATTCAGCGCCCGCACCCGGCGCAATCAACCCACCATGACCCCGGAAGAAGAATTGCGCTTTGCCGGAGCCAATGAACGCACGGCAGAATTTATTAGCCTCGCTGAATCCGGCCGCGTTGACATGAAAAAATTCGAAGAGGACGACGGTTTGCTCTGCCTCATTGCCCATTCAGGTATTGACGCCGCCATCTGGGTTGCCGATCACAGCCGCCGCCTTGGGATCGGCCTTGACCGGCAGGATCGCTTTCAATGGGACGTTGACCCGCGCTGGCACAAAGATCATCTACGCCTTGATGGTTATCTTGACTATCAAGACCGCCTGCACTGGCAACGCGGCCCCTATCTTAAGAACACCGCGCTGATCCTCTCGGTCAAGAAAGGCTGGGACCATGTGTCAGATTTGGGATCGGATGGCCTTCCCGCAAGCGCCAAGGAAATAAGACGCAAGACAGTGATGGGCCGGGCAACGCAAGCACTGCTGCGAAACGGAGCTCACCCGGACATTCAGGATGGCTGCGGCAATACCGCCCTGCACATCGCCATGCTCCACCGCGACATCAGACCGGTCGAAGCCTTAAAAGCCGCAGGGGCGCGCCACGATATACGCAATAAGGCGGGTCTGTTACCGCTCGACATGCTGGATATCGCCTATGCTGATATCAGCCCATTCCTCTACCAGCAGACCGGCAATGATGTGAATTGCTACATCTTCACCCTGCAGCCGAAACACCACTGGCTGCGCGCTGGATCTACCCTGAGTCAGGAAATGGCAAACTGGCCCCGCGCAGAACACAAGCGCCGCCCAACGACACCACACACCCATCATCCATAACCCTTCCCTTGTCGGCGCGGCCAGCCTATAAAGCTGCTGATGATTGTTTTGGGCATTGAAACCAGTTGTGATGAAACTGCCGCCGCCGTAATCCGCGACGATCGTACAATTATGTCCAATTTGGTGCTGAGCCAGCTTGAGGAACACCGCGCCTTTGGCGGGGTGGTGCCGGAAGTGGCAGCGCGGGCCCATCTTGATCATCTCGATACGCTGATCAAAGGTGCGATGGATGACGCCGGAATCGGTTTTGCCGACTTGAGCGGCGTCGCCGCCACTTGCGGCCCCGGCCTGATCGGGGGCGTCATGGTCGGAATGATGGCCGCCAAAGCGATTGCTGCCGCCTGCCATTTGCCCTTTATCGCCATCAACCATCTCGAGGCGCACGCCCTGACCCCGCGCCTGACCGACGATCTCGAATTTCCCTATCTGCTATTGCTGGTCTCGGGCGGTCATACCCAGATTCTGGTAGCAGAAGCTGTCGGCGTTTATCGTCACTGGGGCGGGACCATGGATGATGCCTTAGGCGAATGTTTCGACAAATCGGCCAAGCTGATGGGCCTGCCCTATCCCGGCGGCCCGCATCTCGAGCAAGCGGCACACGGCTGCCTGAACCCGGCGGCTGCCTGTGCCCGTTTCCCCTTGCCGCGCCCTCTGAAAGGCCGTCCTGAACTGGACTTTTCCTTCTCCGGCCTCAAAACCGCGGTGCGTGCCCATGTCGACAAACTCCCCCCCGGTGATCTGCGTCGGGAAGACGTAGCCGATTTATCCTATTCCTTTCAGGACGCCATCTGCGATGTGCTGCAAGACCGCCTTGGCCGCGCCCTGATTAAATTCAAAGCCACCTATCAGCCTACCCAGCCATCACTTGTACTGGCAGGGGGTGTAGCGGCCAATCTGCGCATCCGCGCGGCCTTGACCACTCTTGCACAGGACAACGGTTTCCGGCTGGTTGCCCCGCCGGTGAAGCTGTGCTCTGATAATGCCGCGATGATTGCCTGGGCCGGGATCGAACATTTGCGGCTTGGGCACACGCATGCACTGAACGTAGCAGCCCGCCCGCGCTGGCCGCTGGTGGAAATGGAAGGATTCTAGAAACATGGCGATAATCGGGATCATTGGTGCCGGCGCATGGGGCACGGCCCTCGCGCAAAATTTCGCGAGCCACGGCCATGAGGTCAAGCTCTGGGCCCGTGATCCGGCCTTGGCCGACGATATCAATCTGACCCGGCAGAACCGCCTTTACCTGCGCGATATACATCTGCACCCACAGATCAAGGCGCAAAGCGACCTTGCCGATACATGCAACGCCGATATTCTGCTGCTCGTGGTTCCGGCGCAGCATCTGCGCGCAGTCTTGACCAAGGCCGCCCCGCAGATCAAACCCGCCGTGCCCGTGATCGTCTGTTCTAAAGGCATAGAAGTCGAAACTGGCAAACTGATGTCAGATGTCGCGAGTGATTTGCTGCCGGCCTCGATGATCGGGGTGTTAAGCGGGCCTAATTTTGCTCATGAGGTTGCCCAAGGCCTGCCGGCAGCGGCCACACTGGCCTCAATCTACAACACCAAAATTCTGCCAGTGCGGGATATTCTTTCAAACCCGCGTTTTCGTATCTATACCACCAATGATGTGGTCGGGACCGAAGTCGGCGGCGCCGTTAAAAACGTGATCGCCATCGTTTGCGGCATCATTGCCGGGCGTAATCTGGGCGAAAACGCCCGTGCCGCCGCCGTCACCCGTGGCCTGCATGAAATTGCCCGGCTGGCTGAATCGATGGGCGGACGCCGCGAAACCCTGATGGGGCTTTCGGGAATTGGTGATCTGATTTTAACCTGCTCATCCATGCAATCGCGCAATTTTTCGCTGGGTTACGCCTTGGGGCAGGGCAAAGCTCTGCAAGCCATTCTTGATGAACGCCGCGGCGTCACCGAAGGGATTGCCACTGCTGAAGCCGTGATGCAACTAGCCACGCGCTTCAAGGCGGAGATGCCTTTGATCAGTGCGGTTCATGCCTGCCTGCAAGGAACCTTGAGTATTGACGAC
>JAMPXY010000072.1 GCA_023700945.1 Alphaproteobacteria bacterium
CCGAGATGGTGATGCCTGGCGACAATGTGAAGATGACTGTGAAACTGATTGCACCGATTGCTATGTCTGAGGGTCTCCGCTTCGCTATCCGCGAAGGTGGTCGTACCGTCGGCGCCGGCGTCGTCGCTAAAATCCTGAAGTAAGGTTTATCCGACTTCATTGATAGACAAAGAGCCCCTCATGCAGAGGGGCTCTTTTTCGTTGGTGCCCGTGAGGTAGGTGCGTAGAGCTAAAAATAAAATCATTACAACTTAAGGAGGAAGAATGAGGTCTCTGTTTGAGGGCAAAGGGGATGTGTGTTGACCAGCGTATGTTGTGATTAGGATGATGCTCCTATAATATTATGGAATATAAAAAGTGCATAACTTGTGAAACAAAAAAGTTAGCTCATTCAACTGTGTTTATTCACAATTTACTTACGCAAAAAAGTGAAGAAAGCGTAAATTTTTTTTATTGACACTCTCGGCGTAGTGGGATTACGTGAAACATTGCTTTCGCAGAAGAATATTTTTTGTAACGACAAGAAAAGCAGGGAGAATGCTATGTCGAGTAACGCCGCCGATCTGGGAATTTTTGAAAATCTCGCAGAAGATTATGGGAATAGAAAAGCAGAAGAGAAAGAAGTCTCTCTCTCTCTGAACGAATATCTTGAGCTGTGCAAAACAGACAAGAGTGCTTATGCCTCTGCTGCACAGCGTTTGCTGAAAGCGATTGGCGAGCCCAAAATCGTTGATACCAGCATGGATCCGCAACTGCGCCAGGTATTCAGCAACCGCAAAATTCCGGTCTATGACGCTTTTAAAGATTTTTATGGTATGGAAGATACCATCTCTCAGGTTATGGCCTTCCTGCGTTCAGCAGCACAAGGTCTCGAAGAAGGCAAGCAGGTTTTGTATCTGCTGGGCCCGGTCGGTAGCGCCAAATCATCATTGGCTGAACGCTTGAAAGACCTGATGGAAGAAGAGCCGTTCTATACGCTGGCGGTTGAGGTCGAAGGTCCGAACGGCGAGAAGGTGATGGAATATTCACCGGTTAACGAAAACGTTTTTGGCCTTTTCAGTGCGCTGCCCAAACGCAAGGACGGTAAAACTTGGGCTGAGGTGGTGGAAGCTACCTATAAAGTGCCGCAACGTCAGATGAAGCATTTTGCTTCGCCGTGGCTGGTCCAAAAACTCGAAGAATTTGGCAATGATATTACTAAATTCAAGGTTGTTCAGCGTTACCCCAATCGTCTGAAACAAATTGCGATCTCCAAAACCGAACCAGGTGATGAGAACAACCAGGATATTTCGGCATTGGTGGGTAAGGTTGATATCCGCAAGCTGGAAGATTTTCCGCAGAACGATCCGCGCTCTTATTCCTTCTCTGGCGGTCTGTGCACCGGTAACCGGGGCCTGATGGAATTCGTCGAGATGTTTAAAGCGCCGATCAAGGTCTTGCACCCGCTGCTGACTGCCACACAAGAAGGTAACTTCAACGGCACCGAAGCGATTGGCGCTATTCCGTTCGACGGCATTATTCTTGCCCACTCCAACGAAAGCGAATGGGACAAGTTCCGCAATAACAAAGAAAACGAAGCCTTTATTGCCCGTACCCAGATTATTCGTGTTCCTTACACGTTACGCGTCAGTCAGGAACTCGAAATCTACAAGAAACTGATCCGTCTTAGTGAACTGGCCGATGCGCCGTGCGCACCGGGGACATTTGAAATGGCGGCTGAATTTGCTGTGCTGAGCCGTTTGGTTGAGCCTGAAAATTCTGATGTTGTGGCCAAGATGAAGGTTTATGACGGCCAGAACATAAAAGACAAAAATCCCAAAGCCAAGCCGATCGAAGAATATCGCAAGGCTGCTGAAGGTAAAAATGAAGGCATGTGGGGTGTTGATACCCGTTTCATGTTCAAAACCCTGTCGCAGACGTTTAACTTCACGGCACAGGAAGGTGGCGAAATCGCTGCTGACCCGATCCACCTGATGTATGTACTCGAGGACAGAATCCGTAAAGAGCAACTGCCCAAAGAGAAAACTGATAAGTATATCGGCTTTATCGATACGCACATGCGTCCGAAATACCGCGAGTTTATCGGTAAAGAAATTATGACTGCCTATGTCGAGAGTTTTGGCGAGTTTGGTCAGAACGTTTTTGACAGATATATCAAGTATGCTGAAAACTGGCTGGAAAGTAACGATTATCGCGATCCAGAAACTGGCAAGCTCTTTAGTCGCGATGCTCTGGAAAAAGAGCTGGAGAAAATCGAGAAACCGGCCGGTGTTGTGAACAGCAAGGACTTCCGTAACGAAGTTGTCAGATTTGTTCTGAACGCCCGTGCGAAAAACAACGGTCAAAATCCGGATTGGCGTTCTTATGAAAAGCTTAAGGATGTGATTGAGAAGAGTGTCACCAAGAACGCAGAAGAGATGCTTCCCGTTATCTCTTATGGCCCTAAAGGTGATGCTGAAGCTCAGAAAAAGCACGAAAGCTTTGTCGAGCGGATGATGAAGAAACACTACACTCCGATGCAGGTGCGTCGTGCTGTTGAGTTCTATTTGGATAAATAATCTGTCGCAGAGATAGATCAGGGTGCAACGCGGTATTTTTGGAATGCTGCGTTGCCTCCAGACCCGGGGCTCTTGCCAAAACAAAGATTCGGGTTTTGAATAGGCATATAAATAAAGTAAAAGCGTATAAAAATAATAATAACTAACTTCAGGGAGAAGCTCTGTGACACAGGTCGTTGATCGTCGTGCTCAGCCAGGGACTACAACAAGCAGCCGCGAACGTTTTGTTCGTCGTAATAAAAAGCATATTAAGGAAGCTGTTGATCGTGCCATCAGTAACGGCAACGTCACCGATATCGGTTCGGGTGGCGTTGATGTGACGGTGCCGAAACGGGACTTATCCGAGCCCATTATCCATCATGGTCAGGGCGGGATTAATGACCGCGTTCACCCCGGTAACAAGGAATTCATCAAGGGAGACCGCCTTCCACGCCCGCAGGGCGGTGGTGGCCGTGGCTCCGGTAAGGGCGAGGCTTCAGAAGATGGGGAAGGTGAAGACGATTTCACTTTCCATTTGAGTGAAGAAGAATTTCTTAATTATTTGTTCGATGATTTGGCTCTGCCTAACCTAGAAGAAAAGAAAGAAGCCGACCTCGAGCGGACTAAATTGGCTCCCGCCGGGATTGTCTCTTCTGGGGCTCCGAACAAATTGCATCTGCTTCGCTCCAAGCGCCAGAAGATGGGTCGGGTAATTGCCGCACGCAAGCCCTGGAATGATAAAATTTTGGAGCTGCTGGCTGAGGAGAAAGAGATTCTCGGCAGCTATGATTCTGATGCACCGACGGAAAAAATTGTTTCAGGTCTACCCAAGGCTTGGTCACCCAAGCGCGACCAGATCCGGGGGCTGGAGAAAGAAGTATCCAGTCTTAAGGATAAGTTCGGTGTGGCAGTGTCCGGTGAACACGCGGCGCGGATTGCCGATATCGAGATTGAAATTGCTGCAGCCAAGCGCGGGATCAGTCTGATCCCTGGCTGGAACGAGTCGACCGACCTTAAGTTCAGACTCAGCCTGCCTAAGCCGATACCGAATTCCAAGGCTGTGATGTTTTGTGTGATGGACGTGTCTGGCTCGATGGATGAAGAAACCAAAAATAAGGCCAAAATATTCTATTTCTTGCTCTATCGTTTCTTGAAGCGCCACTATCAAAAAACCGATGTGGTCTTTATCCGTCATCACACCCAGGCGGAAGAGGTCAATGAACATGATTTCTTCTACAAGAAGGAATCCGGTGGCACGATGGTGTCTTCTGCCCTGACGCTGATGAAGAATATTATGAACCAGCGTTATAATGATGGAAACTGGAACATCTACGGGGCGCAGGCTTCGGACGGTGATAACTGGGAAAGCGATAACGGCAAGTGCCGTACCTTGATGGATGATATTCTAAAAGACACGCAAGCGTATTTCTATACGGAGATCACGGATGGTTCTCATCAGAATTTGTGGCGCACCTATGAAAACGTGAAGTCAGCGTATCCGGAGAAATTCTGGATGGGGCATATTGTGGATCGCAAAGATATTTTCCCGGTCTTCCGCGAGTTCTTCAAACGCAACGGCAAGGACGGGCAGAGTGTGGCTTCACAACTGAAACCACAGGCCTATGCTATCGGGTAAACAGCGACATTCCTAACTAAAGAGTTGATCATGACACAAGAACAAAAAAGAGACTACAGGAAGGAAATCGAAGATCTGCTCAGCAACTACGAGGATGGCTGGGATATCTTCACCAAGGCTCAGGATTGGAGCCATCCGATTCGCTTTAAACCGGATGCCAAGGGGCATGATCTTCCTGATACCTGGCTGGGTTTGGCCGATCGCGTGATTAGTATAATCGCGCATGGAAAATATGGGCTGGATACCTATCCCAATTCGATTTGGGTTATTACCGCTGAACAGATGCTGGATGCCTATTCCAGTGTCGGGATGCCGGTGAATTACGATCACTGGTCAATTGGCAAGCAGCGTGTGCAGGAAGGCAAAAATTATAATGCCGGTCGTTCTGGGCTGGCCTACGAGATTGTCATCAACAGCAGCCCTTCGATTGCCTATTGCATGACCAGCAATACCACGCTGATGCAGATGCTGGTGATTGCGCATGCCAGCTATGGCCATAATTCTTTCTTTAAAGGTAACCATCTGTTCAGGCAGTTCACCAATGCTGAGACTATCATTGATGAGCTGGAACATTTGCGCGACAGTATCAAGAAGTATGAAGATCTATACGGGATTGATGAGGTTGAAGCGTTACTCGATGCCGCGCATGCTCTGGAAAACCTCGGCGTCAATCGTTATACCAAACCGAAAAAGCGTACCCCTCAGGAAGAAGCCAAGCGCCGTGCTGATCTTGAGGAAATCCGATTGCAGAACGTCAATCATGTGATGGATACAGTGCGGGGTAAGCCCGCGCCTGCCGATGATTTTAATAAGTCTTCGAGCAATGTCACCATTCCGGCAGACCTTGAAGAGAATCTGCTCAAGTTCTTGGCCAGTTATGCTCCGCACCTAAAAGAGTGGGAGCGCGATTTACTGCGGCAACTTAGTGACAAGGCGCAATATTTCTACCCGCAAAGACAAACCCAGGTGATGAACGAGGGCTGGGCCAGCTTCTGGCACTATACATTGCTGAATGATCTTTATGATCTCGACCTGATTAACGACAAGATGATGCTGGAGTTTATTGATTCCCATGCCGGGGTCTTGTTCCAGCCCGATCATGACAGCCGTTACTATAATGGCCGTTTTAATCCCTATGCTCTGGGCTTTGCCATCTATCAGGATATCAAGCGTATCTGTGAAAATCCAACCGAGGAAGATCGTCGCTGGTTCCCTGATCTGGTGGGTAAGGAATGGTTGCCGACCTTGAAGGAGGCCATGCAGGATTACAAGGATGAGAGCTTTGTTTTGCAGTATCTATCACCCAAAGTGATGCGCGATTTTCATATGTTTGCGGTTCATGATGATGAAGCTGATGATGAGCTCGAAATCAGCGCCATCCATGATGATGATGCTGGTTACAAGCATGTGCGTCGTGTTTTGGCATCGCAATATCGTCTCGGTGATATTGAGCCTTGTATCGAAGTGGCGGGTTACGATTATCAGGATACGCGGATGCTGACCCTGCGCCATAAAATGTTCAATAACAAGCCATTGGACAAAGACAATACTACCCGCGTATTAAAGCATCTGCATTATCTCTGGAAACATCCAGTGGTGGTCCATAGCGTCGATGAAGAGGATACAGTGGCTGATACGCTGGCAATACCGCGGGCAGCCAAGGATGAAGGGCCTAAGGTCGGTGAGAAAATGCGTTATACCATGCATCTGACTATGTAAGTGTTTGCCTTTCTTGAAAAAATACCTAAAAGCCCCCGTTGGGGGGCTTTTGTACCTGTAAATTTCACTGGAATTTGCGGGGCGAGTGTGGTTAAACAGTCGGCATCTCTAGGGGTATAGCTCAGCTGGTAGAGCGACGGTCTCCAAAACCGTAGGTCGAGGGTTCGAACCCTTCTGCCCCTGCCATTCCCTTGTTTTCATACAGTATTTTATTGAACTCAGGTTTCGTTCTGTTATGCTGCAGCGCATAATTTTTATTATGACCGGAGCTTGTCATGCAATTATCAAAAATCGCCATCGGGAAAAATCCCCCGGACGAGGTTAATGTCCTGATTGAAAACCCTATGGGGGGTGTGCCGGTCAAGTATGAGCTGGACAAGGAAAGCGGCCTGATGTTCGTTGACCGTTTTCTACACACGCCGATGTTTTATCCTGGCAATTATGGGTTTATCCCGCACACTCTCTCGGGTGATGGTGATCCGGTCGATGTGATTGTGATTGGTCGTACCCCGGTGATGCCGGGGGCTGTCATGCGGTGCCGTCCGGTCGGAGTTTTGCTGATGGAGGACAATGCCGGGGTTGATGAGAAAATCGTGGCAGTACCAGCGCCAGATTTGCATCCCTACCACGACAATATCGAGAATTATACCGATATCCGCCCGATTTTACGTGACCAGATCGAACATTTCTTCAGCCACTATAAAGACCTAGAGCCCGGGAAATGGGTCAGGCTGAAGGGGTGGGCCGATGCCGTCACCGCGAAAAAAATGATCATTGAAGGGATCACGCGCGCCAAAACAGCTGAAAAATAAGCACAAAAATTGTTGCAAAAAGGCAGCAGGGACTACCAAAACCCGGTAGCCGGTCTATAGTATGCTCCATAAACAGGGATAAGCAGACCATGACGATACTAAAGACCGCCCTTTTCGATTCTCATATTGCAGCCGGAGCCAAAACGGGGCCGTTTGCTGGGTATGATATGCCGCTTTACTACAAGGAAGGTGTGCTCAAGGAACATGAATGGGTGCGTACGAGTGCGGGCTTGTTCGATGTATCGCATATGGGTCAGATTTATCTGGAGGGGCCGGGTGTTGTGCCGTTCCTTGAAAAAATCACGCCGTCCAATTTTGTTAAATCTGGTCACGGTGTGGCCAAATACACCGTGCTGACAAATGATAACGGTGGCATCGTCGATGATCTGATCATCACGCGTATCAATGATACGAAATTCTTTTCCGTCATTAACGCGGGCTGCAAGGAAAAAGACATAGCGTGGATGACTAATCATCTCACCAATGATGTCAAACTCACACGTCTTGATGATCGTGCGTTGATTGCACTGCAAGGCCCCAAGGCTGAGCAGGCGCTGCGCGAAGTATTCAAGATAGACACCAGCCATCTTGGCTATATGCGCCTGATGTTTGTTGATGATTTGATCATCAGTCGCCTCGGTTACACCGGTGAAGATGGTTTTGAGATCAGTGTTCCGGCTAACAAAGTCGCTGCCCTCTGGGATAAGTTGCTTGCCAACCCGCTGGTGAAGCCGATTGGCCTTGCTGCACGAGACTCACTGCGTCTTGAAATGGGTTATCCGCTTTATGGCCATGACATCAATGATCAAACCACCCCGCTTGAGGCTGATCTTGGCTGGGTGATGGGCAAGGGTAACGAAGGTTTTATTGGTGCAGGCAACGTGCTGGGTAAAACTCTTATTCGCAAGCGTGTCGGCGTTAAGCTGACCGATAAGGGGATTGCCCGCGAGGGGGCGGACATTCGCAACGACAAGAACGAAGTGATCGGCGCTCTGACCAGTGGCGGCCATTCCCCTACCTTGAAAGTTTCGATTGGCATGGGGTATGTTGACGCGGCCTACACTGCGCCCGGCACAAATATTTTTGTCACTGTGCGCGGTAACAATATAGCTGCAGAAATTGCGCCCTTGCCGTTTATCCCGGCGCGAACAAAATCATCAAAAAAGGCCGCCGCATAAAGGCTAACAAAAATCACTGCTTAAGGAGAAAATACTATGTCTGACAACCTGAAATATACGCAAGAGCATGAGTGGCTCAAGATTGAGGACGGCAATGTGGCTGTCCTCGGGATTACACCTTATGCGCAGGACGCCTTGGGTGATCTCGTTTTCGTCGAACTGCCGGAACTTGGCCGCAAACTGACCAAGGGCGAACACTTTGCTGTGGTCGAATCCGTCAAAACTGCAGCCGAAGTCTATACCCCTGTGGCGGGAGAAGTCGTCGCTATCAATGATAATCTCTCCGGCGACCCCGAATTGATCAAAAAATCTCTGGAAGAAGGCTGGATCGCCAAGATCAAACTGTCCGACCCCACCGAACTCGAGGGTTTAATGGATCGCGCCGCTTACGACAAATTCACCGCGTCGCTGGATTGATCGACCCCTTTTAAAAAAGCCCTGAATCACCACTATCGCACCCCTGTTCCCCCCCGGACAGGGGTGTTATACATGAGATATTATCCGTTCTTTTCATACAGGGGTTTACCTATGCGTTACCTGCCTCAGACCCAAAAAAGCCGTGCCGAGATGCTTGCTGCGATCGGTGTGGCTTCGGTTGATGATCTTTATCGCGATGTTCCTAAAAGCGCTTTCATTCAAGGTTACGCCCGGATTGATAATCACAAGGGCGAATTAGAGGTTGAGCGGATTCTCGGGGCGTACGCTAATGAAAATCAGCCTGCAGGCGAGGGGCCCTTTTTCCTCGGGGCCGGGTGTTATAATCACCATGTTCCGGCCAGTGTCGATTATATTATTCAACGTTCAGAATTTTTGACGGCCTATACCCCTTACCAACCTGAAATCGCCCAAGGTACCCTGCAGGTTATTTTTGAATTCCAGACCATGATTGCCGTCCTGACCGGGCAGGATATTGCCAACGCCTCGATGTATGATGGCGCCACTGCCGCCGCCGAGGCCGCGCTGATGGCGATGCGTGTGACCAAACGTGACAAGGTTGTCGTGGGTAACGCACTGCATCCTCATTATCGTGAAACGTTGGCAACTTATATAGGTAATCAGAGTGGTGCAGTGCTCACCGAAGGGCAGCCGGATCCGCAAACTGCGTGCGTTATCATTCAAACGCCTGATTTTACCGGGACGCCGCACGCTCTGGCCGAATGGCGCAAGCTGTGCGATGAAACTGGCGCGTTGCTGGTCGTCGTCGTTAATGAAATCGTCTCTCTGGGTCTTTTGCCTGCCCCAGTCGAAGCCGACATTGTCTGCGGAGAAGCGCAATCCGTCGGCGTGGCTATGTCCTACGGTGGACCGCACTTGGGCTTCTTCGCGACCAAGGAAAAATTTCTCCGCCAGATGCCGGGCCGTTTGTGTGGCATGACTCTTGATGCTGATGGTAAACGTGGTTTTGTGTTGACCTTGAATACCCGTGAACAGCATATTCGCCGCGAAAAAGCGACTTCGAATATCTGTACCAATCAGGGTCTGATGGCGCTCGCCTTCACTGTGCACATGGCGCTGCTGGGTGAGGGTGGTTTCAAACAACTGGCGCGCCTCAATCATGAAGCAGCGATTTTACTGGCTGACTCTTTGGCCAAGGTGCCGGGGGTCAAGGTGATCAATAAGTGCTTTTTCAATGAATTTGTGGTCGAGCTGCCCAAGTCTGCCGCCAGTGTTGTTAGAGAATTGGCGCAGCAAGGTGTCATCGCTGGTTATCCGTTTGAGGATAACCGCTTGTTAGTGTGTGCTACGGAAATGACAACTGATACCGACATTGGAATTTTCTGCGAAGCCCTGAGGGAGGTGCTGTAATGGTTGCTGAACGTAAGATTGAAACGATAGAGAAGGCAAGCAGCATGAATATGATGGATCAGACTCGGGGCCTTAATTACGAAGAAAATCTGCTCTGGGAGAAGGCACCTGGCGATCATCCCGGTGTTGATTTGCCAGCGCCGCAAAATTCAACCTTGCGCACTGGCCTTGCTGCCCGTTCGACTGTCGGATTGCCGCAGGTCTCTGAACCACAAGTGTTGCGTCATTTCGTTCGCCTTTCGACTAAAAATTATTCAATTGATCATGGTTTCTTCCCGCTTGGTTCCTGCACAATGAAGCATAATCCTCGCCTCAACGAGAAAGTTGCGCGGATGCCGGGTTTCGCTCATATCCATCCATTGCAACCAGAATCGACTGTACAAGGCGCGCTGCGCGTTATGTATGAACTGCAAAATATTCTGGGCGAACTCACTAATTTGCGCGGAGTCTGCTTAACTCCGGCGGCGGGTGCCCACGGCGAACTCGCAGGTCTGATGACCATTCGCCGCGCCCATGAACTGAATGGGCAGGGTCACCGCAAGGTGATACTGGTGCCGGATTCGGCGCATGGCACCAATCCTGCCACCGCCGCGATGTGTGATTATACGATTCGTGTGATCCCCACCAAGGACGGTGGGCGTGTGACGGTTGAGGCGTTCAAAGAAGCTCTTTATGCTAATGGGGGTGATGGTAAAGATGTTGCCGGAATGATGGTCACTAACCCCAACACCTGTGGCCTGTTTGAACGTGAAATTATTGAATGCGCTGATTTGCTGCACAAAGCGGGTGGTTATTTTTACTGCGATGGTGCCAATTTTAACGCGCTTGTCGGTAAAATCCGCCCGGGTGATTTCGGCGTCGATGTTATGCATATTAATTTGCACAAGACCTTCTCCACCCCGCATGGCGGTGGTGGCCCCGGCTCCGGGCCGATTTGTGTCAATGAATCTTTACGCGCCTACTTGCCGAGTCCGGTTGTGGTTCAGGATAAGGATGGCAGTTATCACCTTGAGGGGGTTGATGAACGCCCGACCTCGATGGGCCGTCTCAAGGGCTTTCAGGGTCAGTTCGGTATGCATCTGCGGGCTTTGGCCTATATTCTCTCGCATGGCGCCGATGGTCTGAAGCAGGTATCAGAAGACGCGGTCTTGAATGCCAATTACATTCTCAGTCAGCTAAAGGAAGATTTCTATGTGCCGTTTGCCGGTCCCTGCATGCATGAATGCCTGCTCACCGATAAACTGCAAAAAGATGTAGGTGTCACCACGCTCGACATTGCCAAAACTTTGATCGAGCATGGTATGCACCCGATGACGGTCTTTTTCCCGCTGGTCGTATCGGGGGCTATGCTGATTGAGCCGACTGAAACCGAAAGCAAGGAATCGATTGATCGTTTCATTACTGTGATGAAAGCGGTAGCCGCTGATGTTAAAAGCGGTGACACTGCGAAGTTTCATGATTTCCCTCTATCAGCGCCGCGTCGTCGTCTGGATGAAACCAAAGCTGCGCGTGAACCGGTGTTGCGCTGGAAAGCATAGCTTACTAGCGGCAACTCATGGGAAAAAGGCGGCTTATGCCGCCTTTTTTATGACGATCACATCAGTTTTTATGTTTCTCCAGAACTTTCTGGATAGCGTCCAGATAAGGCAAGACCTCCTCCGAGAAAGCCTGCCTTTTTTCGGCGCTGACGCCTTGTCCCAGCGTACTGGCCACACCCATCATCCGTAGTTGCAGATCGGTCATGTGTCTGTAGCAGTCGATATAAGCCTGTTGGGTGA
>JAMPXY010000073.1 GCA_023700945.1 Alphaproteobacteria bacterium
AACCGGGGCTTCATCGGCGGGATTAACGATTCCAAGCATGGTATTGATCCGGCGGCACAGGGCCCCGCTCACCTGCGCTTGCATGATCAGTTCTGGTGCCGATGTTTCCAGATTCTGCACCAGATGGGAGCCAAAAATATCCCAGGAAGTAACAAAATCGAACGTTCGCCAGGCCAGACCACCGCCCTGCAGACCAAAAATTTGATTCGCCGGATTCGCGCACGACGCTCCATTATAGTCATTATGACCCCATCCAGAGTCGTGAAAACACAAATCTGACTCGCTGAGGCTGCGTAGCAGCATCTGGTCGATGGTGGTCTGTACACCCTTGGTATAACGCATCAGATCTGAAGCCTGCAGACTCAATCTTTCGATGTTGCCGGTCTGCTCGACCGTATCGGACGAGCGTGTCATCGCCATGGTCAGTGCTGCAAGTAATGCTACGGCCACAAGCACAAACCAGATGGCGTTGCCGGATTCATTCTGGTGCGGGGCGTTGATCATGACAGTATCTTTCCTGATAAAAAGTTTATGCTTTGTTAAGCGGTAAGGGTGTCGTTAAGCATGCGTTCTTCTGATTGCATTTTACCTTGTCCAGAGAAATTTCAAAAAAAAATCAAAAAAATGCATTTTTCTGTTTTTGTTTTCATTTTGTCCGACTATAATCTGTTAAGTGTATCAATGGTGATACATAATTTGTTCGGTCGAAAGACCTGACGCCATAGTGTGGGAGAAAACAAAATGGCTGTTGCAAAAAAGAAAACGACTGCTAAGAAACCGGCTGCTAAGAAGCCTGCTGCTAAAAAAGTAGCTGCGAAAAAGCCTGCCGCGAAGAAAAAAGTAGCTGCGAAAAAAACCACAGCGAAAAAAGTAGTTCGTAAAGTAGCTGCTAAGAAGCCTGCTGCTAAGAAAAAAACCACAGCGAAAAAAACAACGAAGAAGTAATTCTTCGTTTTCGTTTTTCTGCTTCGAAGCCCCGTGTGCTTATTGGCCCGCGGGGCTTCTGCTATGTGGCTGAAAATAGCAATGTTTCTGTGCTTTAGGCCTTGATTTCCCTGTGTTTTTCTTATTCTATAGTTTCGGTAATACGGCAACTTTTAATGAACGAGATAATGATGAGCGATAAAGCGACCGCGACACAAAACCCGACCCCGGCGATCACGGATCCGCGCGAGGCCAAGGCGCATAAGCTGTCGCTGTTGAAGGCGGCAGGGTATGACCCGTATCCGCATAAGTTTGATCGCACCCATAAAGCCGGGGACCTGCAAGATAAATATAAAGACCTTGAGTCCGGTGTTGAAACCGAAGACCGTGTGGCGGTCGCGGGCCGCATTATGGCCATGCGTAATAACGGCATGTTTCTCGACCTGAACGACCCAACCGGCAAGATACAGGTCTTCTGTCATAAAGACTCGATGTCCGAAGAGCAGCTCAAGAAACTCGACTTTATGGATATTGGCGATATTATCGGGGCTGTGGGTACGATCCGTCGTACCCCGCGTGGTGAATTATCTGTGCGGGCTCACGATGTTGATATGTTAACGAAATCGCTTCTGGTTCTGCCTGAGAAACATCATGGCCTGACTGACGTCGAACAACGTTACCGTCAGCGTTATCTTGACCTGATTATGAACGATGACAGCCGACAGAAACTACTGACGCGCTCTAAAATCATCTCGACTATCCGCCGTTTCATGGAGGAGCAAGGGGCGATTGAAGTTGAAACCCCGATGATGCACCCCATTTTGGGTGGGGCCTCGGCCAAGCCGTTTGTGACCCATCATAATGCGCTGGATGCTGATTTTTTCCTGAGAATTGCACC
This sequence comes from Alphaproteobacteria bacterium, assembly GCA_023700945.1. Lineage (GTDB taxonomy): Bacteria > Pseudomonadota > Alphaproteobacteria > Micavibrionales > Micavibrionaceae > Micavibrio_C. Next base: position 1,823 of record JAMPXY010000073.1, read on the forward strand.
GGAATTGTATCTGAAGCGTTTGATTGTGGGGGGGCTGGCCGATGCGGTGTTTGAGATTAACCGCAATTTCCGGAATGAGGGCATTTCCTACAAGCACAATCCTGAGTTCACCATGATCGAGTCCTATCATGCCTATAAAGACTATTTTGATGTCATGGAGTTGATTGAAAAACTGGTGCAGACCGTAGCGCTGGCGGTGCATGGCACCCTCGAAATTCCGTTTGAAGGTCAGATGATCAATCTGGCCAGCCCATGGGCACGCAAAAGCATGGTCGATCTGGTCAAGGAAGAAACCGGGGTCGACTTTATGCCGTTGGATGCTGCGGGCGCCCATGCCGCTGCCAAACAACTCGGTGTATTTGTTGAGCCCAAAGCCAACTGGGGGCAGGTGGTCGAGACTATTTTTGGCGAGAAAGTCGAAGATAAACTGATTCAGCCGACCCATGTGATTGACCATCCGCTGGATATTTCACCCTTATCCAAGGTTCATCGCAATAATCCGCGTCTGGTTGAACGCTTTGAAAGCTATATCAATGGCTGGGAGTTGGCCAACGCCTTTACTGAACTGAACGATCCTCAAATCCAGCATGATCGTTTTATGGATCAGGTCGCCCAGCGCGAAGAAGGCAACGAGGAAGCGATGATGGTCGATCATGATTTTGTCACTGCCCTTGAGTATGGCTTGCCGCCGACAGGGGGCTGGGGTATGGGCATTGATCGCTTGACCATGCTGATGACCAATTCACACAATATTCGTGAAGTGATTGCCTTTCCGACCTTGAAGCCGCTGAAAAATTAGTCCGGCAGGGTGAGTTCGGTTTTATCGTAGTTGTCGCCGCGGTTGAGGGGGGCATCCGATCCCCACCAGCTGGTGAGCAGCGCGGCGTCCGGTCGCGGGCGTTCTTCGGGCATCTTTTCCGGCGTGCCGATATAGATAAAACCTGCGATTTGATCGCGGCTATCAAGCCCCAGAGCGGCGCGGACATGATCGTTATAGGCATACCATTCGGTGAGCCAGTTGGTGCCAAACCCGAGCGCGTTTGCCGCCAGACATAAATTCTGACAGGCGGCACCGGCGGAGAGAATCTGTTCCCAGCGCGGGGTTTTGCCGGGGCGGATGCGTGAAACCACGGCAATGATCACCGGGGCACGGAGGAAACGCGCTTGTTCCTGTGCAATTTTTTCGAGCGGTGCCTCTGGTTCTTTTTTCAGCAGGGCCTCTTTAAGGATTGCCCCCATTTTCGTACGGGCCTCACCGCGGAATACGATGAAATGCCAGGGAAACATTTTACCGTGATCGGGCACACGACTTGCTGTCGACAGGATGGTTTTTATCTGTGCGTCATCGGGGCCGGGTGCGTTCAGATCTTTGGCTGCAACGCTGCGGCGGTGAGTGAGATATTCAAGCAGTTCGGCAGATTTTTTGCCAGCGATCAGGTTGGTCATCAGGGTGCTTTGGGTTTGTTGTAATAGTCTTTCCAGTAATCAGGACGTTTGTCGTGGGGGATCGCTTCCCAGCCGCGATTAAGGACGTCGTATTGAGGGCTGATCCAAACTCCGTTATCCATGATCTTGCGCTCGTCAAGATAGATGCAGCCGCCCTTGCCGTGCAAGAGGGTGGTGATGTCCCAATGCAGGTCACTCTGACCACCATTATCGACCTTGACCGGCTGCCCGCCATATTCCTTGTAGGAATAGGGACGGCCTAGTGCCAAGTGGAAGCTGCCGCCGATCTTCTCGACCAGCAGGCCGTTCATGACATGGCGTCTTAAATGTGGGTTGGTGCCGATGCCCAGTTCGCCGACATAGCGGGCGCCATCATCCTTGCTCACTGCGCGCTTGAACGCCTCAAGCCCTTGATCGGCTTTATAATGAATCAATTCGCCGTTTTTGAATTCCATCGTCAGGTTCTCAATGACGGCACGGTCATGGGTGAAACGGCCCTTGGCCACGACCACGCCATTAACACTGTCGCGGCGCGGTGCGCTGAAAATTTCAGAGCCAGGCACGTTTTTGGCAATCACGCTGTTGCAGAAGGTAAAATGGGTGCCGTCATGATCTACCAGTTCCATACTGACATCAGTGCCGTCATCATTGGTGATGCGCACGCGTGAAGCCGCATTGAATTCCTTGATCAGTGCCGCTTGTGCCTGCGTGATGGCGGCCCAAGGCTGATCGCACATTTCAAAGAACAGCTGAATATAGTCGTTATAGGGGATATTATCGATGGTCGCGTCTTTTTCCGTTGGAATGGCGGTCAGGGTATAAAATAGTTCCCCGGTGCTGGCCTTGTGATAAAAGGGGGCGGTTTCCTGATCGTATAACTTAACTCTGTCGGGATGGGGGTGGACGTCAATACGGTTGGGCAGACCTGAACGCGCCACGCTGGTTTTATTGACGCCCGTGACCATCTGCATGAAGGACTGGCCCAGAGCTTTGGCTCCGGCGTTATTCGTATGATTGATCAGCAGGGCATGAAAATCAGGGTCCTGAAAGTGAATTACAAATGGGATTTTGTCTTTCAGGCAGCGGTTGACTAGAAACGGCGCCAGCAGACGCGAGCCATCGCCTAACCGCAGCAGCACCTTATCGGCAGACCCGCGCTGTGCGTTATAAAGTTTATCGGCTAAAGACTGGTGGAGTTTGAGCGGTGCGGGTGGGGCGACAAACCCGGACCAGCCCTGGGCCATGAGGGCGGCACAGGCGCTTTTAAACTCATGCTGTTGTTCAAGGCCAGCCACGACAATCTGTTCCATATGTTGGGCTCGGCTTAAGGTGTGCAACAAATGATCGCTCTCGCTCCGTTTATAACTGCGCTTTAAATCGGGGAGTAGGGCACGGGCTTCGGTTTGCCACAGATTCGGGCGCTTGCTCAGGGCGGTTATCAGGTCAATCTGGGCGGCGTAATAGGGGCCTAAGTTTTTGATTTTCATGGCAGATACCCTGTTCGTAATCTTCTGAAAAATGATTGTTTTTAAGTTTTAGCAGGGTTTGGCCATGGCCGCAAATCCGGCGCCTTAAGGGTGCAGGGCCAGCGTGTTAAGCGTTTCAGTCAGCGGATCATAGATTTTGATGGCATGGTGGTTGGTATCGGCAATCCAGAGCTTGCCATCATGGACCAGAACATCGCCCGGTTCCGAAAGGGCCCCGTGCGGCAGGGGCAGGGTAGACAGCTGGGCGGTCTCACGGTCATAAACACGAAGGGCGTTATTATAGGTATCGGCAACATAAATTTTTTGGTCGGTAACGGCGAGGCCTTGCGGGTGTTGCAGCTGGGCGTCAGGGTAGACTCCGTCTTTAAAACCGAAATCAAATAATCCGGTGCCCACCAGAGTTTTGATCTGGCCATCTTCAAGGACCCGCAGGGCCGAACTTTCGGCATCGACGAAGAAGATATTCTTTTCGGCTATGGCTATACCACTGGGTTGGGCCAGAGCAGCTGTGGTGGCGGGGCCATCCTTGATATTTTCTGCACGGCTTCCTGCCAGCAGGGAGAGTTTCTGTTTTTTGAGAGAGAACGACCATAGCTGATGGCGACCGGCCATCGCTACCGCCAATGTACGGCCTTGCTCCAGCGGTTCAATATCCCACGGCGAAGCCACTTGGCCTTTGCGGCCATTTCCGGCAATCGTTGTGACAACCTTCTTTTTTAAATCAATTTGGCGCAAGGCATGATTGTTGGTATCCGCGACATAGAGTTTGTCTTTGATAACGCTCAGACCGCGGGGCAAATCGAACTGGGCCTGGGTATAGGTTCCATCTTGCAAGCCGCGTACGCCGCTGCCGATAACGGCGAGGATTTTTCCTGTCGGGTTGACCGCGAGGATCCGATGATGACCACTATCGGCTATATAGAGTGTGCCGTCAGGGCCAAAGGCCAGCCGGGCGGGGTAGGAGAGTGTGCCGGTGTCTTCAGCGGGTGCCAGCAGCCCTGCCACGTCAGCCTGATTGTTGAGTGTGGCTGAACCATGTTCAAGCGCCTGTGCAATTGCTTGCTCGAGTGCGGCGCGGTGGCCTTCACCCACAAAACGGGCGAGTTCCTGTCCGTCCGGACCCAGAAGCACCAGTGTGGGCCAGGCCCTGATCTTATAGGATTTCCAGATTGCGTAATCAGAATCGTTGATCAAAGGATGCTTCAGACCAAATCGTTGCGCGGCCTGCAGGATCCGTTGATTGCCTTGTTCACCTTTGAACTTGGCTGAATGGACGCCGATAACCAGAATTTGGCTGCCAAATTTATGTTCAAGATATTCAAGGTCGGGGATGACCTGCATGCAGTTGATGCAGCCATAGGTCCAGAAATCCAGCAAGACCAGTCGTCCCTGCATATCTTGTGCGGTCAAGGGACGGGTGACATTGAGCCAGCCGCCCGACCCGCCTGCGGCGAGCAGGTCGAGATTATCGGCGTGGGCCGGATTACCGATGCTAAATAGCAGTGCAAGGGTAAGAGTCATAAGCCTGACAAGTAATGCCATAATCTACCAATTCGGTTGTTATTTGAGAGTCAACGTATAGGCCCTCATCGTAGGACTTAAATTTGACAGAAAAAACGTTATATGTTAACTGCCATGTTGGATCTAACCTTAAGAAAATAAATGGAGTCTATGCAATGGTACAGCCTCTTTACGCTTGGCCGCACGATGCCGCAAGTGAGAACAAAGCCGCAGTAGTCAGAGATATTCTTGTACGGTCTTTTCAGCAAAGCGGTACAAAAATCAATGATCCTGAGGCACTCATGTCTGCAGCCCGTCATATTGTTCAATCCGAACGCATTGCCAAGCTGGAGCTAAATGTATAGCGCTCTATCAAGGGTAAGGCAGAAAAACCTGATAATTATTTGGGATTGAAGAGGGTTTCTGTGACACAGAAACCCTCTTGTTATTTCACAGCACTGCCCTTACACCTTTTTTATGTCCGGTAATCCGCAAAAATCAGAAATTCATAAGGCCGCTGCTGATGAATCCCGTCCGTTCCGGGTGGTATCGGATTTCAAGCCTGCGGGTGACCAACCGGAGGCGATCCGCCAACTGGTTGAGGGGGTCAGCCAGCAGGAACGCAATCAGGTGCTGCTCGGTGTCACGGGATCGGGCAAGACCTTTACCATGGCGCATGTGATAGCAGCGACGCAAAAACCGACGCTGATCATGGCTCCCAACAAGACGTTGGCAGCTCAGCTATACGGGGAGATGAAATCGTTTTTTCCCGATAATGCGGTTGAATATTTTGTTTCCTATTATGATTATTACCAGCCCGAGGCCTATGTGCCGCGCACCGATACTTTTATCGAGAAGGATTCCGCGATCAATGAACAGATTGACCGGATGCGCCATGCTGCAACCCGGGCCCTGTTCGAGCGGCGCGATGTGATTATCGTGGCTTCGGTGTCGTGCATTTACGGTATTGGTTCCAAGGAAGATTATCAGGCAATGGTGATCGACCTGCATAAGGGTCAACGCATCGACCGCGAGGAGCTGATCCGGCAGTTTATTACCCTGCAATATACCCGCAATGATATTGCGTTCGAGCGCGGTGCCTTCCGGGTGCGCGGCGATACGGTCGAATTATTTCCGGTGCACTATGAGGATAAGGCGTGGCGGTTTTCACTGTTTGGCGATGAACTGGAAGGGATCACCGAGTTTGACCCGCTTACAGGAGAAAAATTTGTCAAAATGGACGGGGTGCGTGTCTATGCCAACAGCCACTATGTCACGCCCGGGCCAACCATGCAGCAGGCCATTCAAAATATCAAAAAGGAACTCAAGGACCGCCTTGAATATTATCGCAGCAACGGCAAATTGCTAGAGGCGCAGCGGCTGGAGCAGCGCACCATGTTCGATCTCGAGATGCTGCAGGCCACGGGTATCTGTGCCGGGATTGAAAATTATTCGCGTTATCTGACAGGGCGGGCGCCGGGGCAGCCGCCACCGACCCTGATTGAATATCTGCCCAAGGACGCGTTGATGATACTGGATGAAAGTCATGTCATGGTGCCGCAGTTAAACGGCATGTATCACGGTGACCGCGCCCGCAAGACGACCTTGTCCGAGTATGGTTTTCGCCTGCCGAGTTGTCTGGATAACCGTCCCTTGAAATTCGAGGAATGGGAAGCGATTCGCCCGGAGACGGTCTTTGTGTCGGCGACGCCGGGACCGTGGGAGCTGGAGCAGACCAGTGGCGTTTTTGTTGAGCAGGTGGTGCGTCCAACCGGATTGGTTGATCCACCGGTAGAAATCCGCCCGACAGCACATCAGGTTGATGATTTGATGGCCGAATGCCGTAAGGTGGTTGAGCGCGGCGGGCGGGTGCTGGTGACCACCCTGACCAAAAAAATGGCTGAAGACTTGACCGAGTATCTGGCTGAGCATGGCTTGAAAGTACGTTATCTGCATAGTGATGTTGACACGCTGGAGCGGATTGAAATTATCCGCGACCTGCGTCTGGGGGCTTATGACGTCTTAATCGGGATTAACTTGCTGCGTGAGGGGCTGGATATCCCGGAATGCATGCTGGTGGCCATTCTCGACGCGGATAAGGAAGGGTATTTGCGTTCGCGCACCTCCTTGATCCAGACGATTGGCCGTGCGGCGCGTAACGTCGATGGTAAAGCGGTGTTGTATGCCGACAAGATGACCAAGAGCATGGTGGCGGCACTGGAAGAAACCGGACGCCGCCGCGAAAAACAATTGCTTTATAATGCCGAGCACGGGATTACGCCTGAAAGTATCAAGCGCAATATCCATGACATACTGGATAGCGTTTATGAACAAGGTGACCGCGTGGTGGTGGCCAAGGCGGCAGGCTTTGCTGATCACGACACCGAAGAATTTATGCGTTCGCCGCAGGCGTTACATAAATATATCGATAAGCTCAAGGCTAAAATGATCAAGGCTGCTGAGGATCTGGAATTTGAGCAGGCCGCGCATCTGCGTGATGAGGTCAGGCGGCTCGAGCAGCTTGAACTGCTGATGGCTAAGGATCAGATATAACCCATTGCCTTTACGAAATTATACGCCCCCAGCGTGATAATGAAGATGCCGATAAAGACCATGAAGGGTTTCACCGGGACTTTTTTGACCAGCAGGGCTCCGAACGGGGCCGCCAGTACGCCGCCGAGAGCCAGCCCAAAGATGATATCCAGATGATGCAGTCCCATCGTAAGCAGGAAGGTGAATGAGGCAGCTATCGTGACGAAAAATTCAACAGCAATCACGGTGCCGACAGTTTTGCGGATATCATGACCCCGGGCGGCCAGATTACTGGCCACAATGGGTCCCCAGCCCCCGCCACCGATGGCGTCAATCAGTGCACCGAAGAAACCGAGCGGCATCAAATGTTTTGTAATCTGGCGCGAAGGGAAGTCTTGTCTGACTTTGTATATGATAATGCCACCCATAACGATCAAATAGAGCGCGATCATGGGGCGCAGCGTGCCAACCGGCAGGGTCGAGAGGGTATAAGCGCCGATAACCGCGCCGATGACACCGGGGATGACCAGCTTGCGAAAGAGTTTACGGTCGATATTGCCAAAAGCATGGTGAGAAATGGCCGAAGCCCCGGTGGTAAAACATTCCGCTGCGTGAACCGTGGCGCTAACCGTAGCGGCTGGTAGACCCGAGGTCAGCAGCAGACTCGAAGCCGTAAGACCGTAGGCCATGCTCAGTGACCCATCAACCAGCTGGGCCAAAAATCCGGCCGCGACATATAGAAGGATGTCTGTGTCCATCCCAGTAAGATAGAATAATCTGCATGTAATACCAGAAAAATAGATAGGTTCTTGAGATTTTGACAGGATAGGGAGGTTTGATTTGTATGGGGTAGAAAGTTGTACTAATGTCAGGATGAAGAACAGGCGATGTGGACGGACACATACGAAAAAGGCACTGTAGTAGCCATGGAGACGAGGGCGCCCGCAAGACCCAAGGCTTGATGTTTAAAAGTTAAGCTGGTTTTAGCTCTAGGCCATGTAGCCGGTATCAAGCCCGGCCCTGTTCTGAAATGATCAAGCCTGTGGGCAGGCATAAAAAAGCACGGAACTTGCGCTCCGTGCTTTTAAAATTTTGTCTGTACAGACTAGGCGGCTTCTTGCAGGTTAACTGCTGAAGTTTTGCCTTTTTCTGTTGCCAGTTCATAGGTGATTTTCTGGCCTTCACGCAGACCGCGCAGGCCTGCCTTTTCAACGGCGGTGATGTGAACGAACACGTCGCTACCACCTGCATCAGGTTGAATGAAGCCGAAGCCTTTTGTTGCGTTAAACCATTTTACTGTACCGGTAGCCACTTTCGAATCTCCTTTATGGTCCGAGTGCACGTTGCGAATTTGCAATCCCGCGCGTTTAGTATCTCTAACCGTAAAGGCTCAAGATAGCGGATACCATACAGTGTTTTTTGGGAAAAAAGCATGCTTTTATTCACAAAAATGTGAAAAAAGTTGATCCAGGGGGCCTTTCTATGTGCCGTGTTGCCAAAGCCGGGTAATCCGGGTTATGATTCGCACATGTGCGCTCGCACATATCCGGTGCCTGCCGCACCCCCAAACATGATTATGTATAAAGAGAGACAGCTATGCCCTCATTGAAGCGCCTCGGTCTGATGACTGTAACTCTGTTGCCGCTGGCTTTGACTGCTTGTGGCGGGGAGGGCTGGCAAATGCAACCGACCAAAAGATTTCCGTATGGCAATGAAAGAACGGCTGGCTCCGGGGTTGAGTACGTCCGCGCCAGCATGATGCCCGCCAAAGGGCCGGTGCTGGAGCCAGCCAAGCCTGCTGAAGAAGTTGCTGCGCCCCCACCTCCGCCGCCGCCACCTGCGCCTGCTCCTGAGCCTGAGGTAGAAGAGCCGGAAGAGCCGATGGCCCCTGCCGACAAGGTTTTTAATAATATCCAGCGCAAATAGGGCGCTAGATAGTTTAATCGTTTTCAACCTAAAGACTATCAAACGCGGATCTCCTGCTCGGGGTCCGCGTTTTCTCAATAACAGATTTTCAGTCGACCCGGATCAAAGCGAGGAGTAAAGCGGCGATAATCAAAAATCCGCCACTGATGCGGTTACGCCATACGCTTTTACCCAGCAGATAGTGGCGCGCCCAGCCCGCGAGGCAGGCCCAGAGACTATCGACACAAGTGATCACGACCACAAATAAAATGGCCATGGTTACTAGCTGTGCTGTGATGTGTGTGGGGCCTGAGATAAATTGCGGAAAGAAGGCCCCATAAAATAAAAGTGTTTTCGGATTCGTGAGCGACACCAGAAATCCGCGTCCATATATTTCACTGATCGATTGCGGTTTGGCTTGCACATGGGCCAGATCTTGCGCCGGTGCCAGACATTCTTTGATACCGAGATAGAGTAGA
>JAMPXY010000003.1 GCA_023700945.1 Alphaproteobacteria bacterium
GATTATCAATTAGCATAAACAGCGCCAGAGTGATTGTGATGCTGGCAAAAATCATCTTGGTTAATTTTTCTGGAATAGAATTGACAAGGGCACTGCCGACGAGCATGCCAATCAGTCCGCCTCCCACAAACGGCAGAAAGAGAAATGCATCAATAGAGATGCCCTTAATAAATGCCCCGGTCGCTGCTGTCAGAGAAATCATGAAGATCGAAGCCAGTGATGTGCCAACAGCTTTGGGGTAGGGCATGGAAAAAATCATGATCAACAAGGGAACGATAATAAAGCCACCGCCAACACCAAAGAAGCCGGACAGGATCCCGGCGCCTGCTCCACCTAATCCCATTTTGATGGTCTGGGCCACTTTTTGTCCTGGGGCAAGATCATCTATTTTTATTTGCGGACTTTGCTGTTTGCCATTTCTGGCCATTTTAAAACCGACAAACAACATCAGTATAGAAAACAAGATTAAACGTAATGAGCTGTCAATGCCATGTGCAAAAAAAATAGCCACAGGAGATACGATCATACCGCTCAGAGAAAATAAAAAGGCCGCCTGCCAATCGACGTTCCTGGAAGTCGTCTGCCGTCCGGCACCAAAGAGAGCAATAGTCGCAACCATCAGTAAGGAGATGATAGTGGCTTGATTGATTTGTACATGCAAACCGTAAACCAAAATCGGAATGGCCAGAATGGATCCCCCGCCACCCGTCAGACCCAAGGAGAGCCCAACCAGTGATCCATAACCGATGGTGACAAGGGAAAAGGCCATGACAGTATCCTTACTGGCAACTTTGTCCGATTTTGCCACCAGCTGCGGGAGATCCCTTTATTGCGCAGGAGCTACTGCTACCAGATGATCTCGTGCAAGATGTATTGCCGGTGATTTTGTTCCAAGGAGCTCTCGTTAGAAGTAATGCCATGCCGCAGCGATCGGTTACGCCTGCAAAGACCAGACCGCTGCCGACAAATAGCGGGATGATGGCAAAGAGTGGGCTGGTCAATAGGGCCAGCAAAGCGCCTGTTGCCGCCATCAGGCCTGCAACTATACGCACCTGACGTTCGAGGGAAAGGGGGGTCTTGGCAGCAGTCATACAATGACTGCCGTTGGCAGCATGACCCTGTAGGTCAATACCGGAGCCCTCGCATGAGACAAGGCCACCTTCAATCACATGAATATTTCGATAGCCCTCGGCGGTGAATTTTTCAGCGGCCTGCGTAGCACGTTTGCCGCTGCGGCACAGAATATAAACGCCTGAATCTTTGTCAAGGCCGTGACGCGCCATAAAATCAACGGGATTTAGTTCATCAAGCGGGACATGGGCATGAGCGCAGGTCAAACGCTTCTCGGCGTGCTCCATTGGGCTACGGACATCCAGAATAACTCCCTCTTTCAGACTGATCTGCTCCAATTTTTCAGAGGGGAATGTTTTATAATGGGTCATGGTGGTATCCTTCTTTTCTGTTGAAACTTGTTTTCAAGGCATATTTTATATGTTATATTAATGTAAATTACATCTTTGTAATATAAAAGTCAAGACTTTTAAAGTGTGGGGTATGCTTATGGTTAGCAGAAATCAAAAACTGGAGAGGGCAACAGGCCTGCTCAAGCTTTTATCTCATCCCGTGCGTCTTTCGATTTTGTGCAATCTTCTCCATACCGGGGAATTGAGCGTGGGTGAGATTGTTGAGGCTGAAGGTGGTGCTGCGGGGCCTTCGCAAATATCTCAGTTTTTAGGCAAAATGCGCCGTGAGGATCTGGTGAAAACCAGAAAAGTCGGCCAGACAGTTTATTATCAAATCAAATCCCCAGAGGCCAAGAAAGTCGTACAGGCGATTTATGATATTTACTGTCATAAGCCTTAGAAAATACTAGTTCTTTGCAGGATTTAATGAGGGGTAAAATCCCGCCTTTGCTCCGGCTTGTTTTTGCTGCCGGGAACGTTAGAATGCAATTTCATAACACCAGAGATGGTGACGCAGGGCTGCCCCACTTCTGTATAATAAGGCGTACAATCGTTTATATATGACTATCTATTATAACTTATCAATAAGGCAATCATGCGCATTCTGACTTGGAATATTAACTCGGTAAGGCTCAGATTACCGTTGTTGAAAAAGATTGCCCGTGATTGCAGTCCGGATGTGATTTGCCTGCAGGAAACCAAGGTAACGGATGAATTATTCCCTGCTGATGACATTATACGCATGGGTTATAGTCATATCCATATTAACGGTATGAAGAGTTATAACGGTGTTGCTATTCTCTCGAAAACGCCGTTTGTGCGCAAGGCGATCCATAGCCGCGCTGGTCGTGATGACTGCCGTCATATTGCTGTACAGTTAAAATCACGTAAGTTCAAAACACCGGTTGAAGTGCATAATCTCTATATTCCTGCGGGCGGCGATATACCTGACCCGGCGCAGAACGATAAATTTGCCCATAAGCTTGAGTTTGTGGAAGAGCTCGGCAGCTGGTTTGCCAGTACGTATAAGCCTGACTATCCCCTGATTGCACTGGGTGATTTTAATATTGCTCCACAGGAACATGATGTCTGGTCTCACAAACAGTTAGTGGATGTGGTTTCACATACCCCGATCGAGATTGAGAAATTGACAGCAATGCAGGATAAGCTCGGCTGGCAGGATGCAATCCGTCATTTTGTGCGACCCGAGGACAAATGCTATACATGGTGGTCTTATCGCAACCGCGACTGGAAGAAATCAAATCGTGGCCGCCGTCTTGATCACATCTGGCTAACCAAACCGTTGCTGCCGCATTTGCAGTCCCATGCCATTCTGGCCAAGTATAGGGATTCTGAACAGCCGAGCGACCATGTGCCAGTGATCGTGGATGTCAATCTCTAGCCCTGATTACGGACACATACTTGCCACGTTCTGGGGCAAGGGATAGATTCAGAGCAATTGAGCAGCCGCTATAGGATAAAACATGGCCCCGATACCCATTCTTTACTTTATTATTTTTCTTGAAGGCTATGTTGTTCTCTCAACGGAGCTTTTGGCCATCCGCCTGATGATACCGTTCACGGGCAGTGGTTCCGATACGATATCAATTATTATTGCGGCGGTGTTATTGCCATTGGCGATTGGCTATTATCGCGGCGGTCAACCCAAACGTATACGTCGACAGCATAATCGATTTGTGCCGGTGCGCGAACGCCTGATCTTTAACTTGCTAGTGTCGGCAGCGATTTTGACAGCAGGTTTGTCTTATGTGTTCCTCGACTGGAGCTTTGATTTAATCCAGATGCTTGCTGGTTTGCAAAGCCGGATTGTGTTGACGTTACTCTATGCGGGCTTGTTCATTGTGACGCCGGTTTATCTGCTTGGCCAGACAGTGCCTTTGGTTAGTAATTATTTTCCCAAGGGCAAGTTGCCATATCTGGCGGGCCATATTCTGTTCTATTCAACGCTGGGCTCTTTTGTTGGGGCTTTGTTTACTACGCTGGTTTTGATGCCTTTTCTGGGCGTTCATAATGCGGTCATCGTCACAATTGGTTGCCTTGTGGTTTTGATGCTGATTTTGCTGCGCAGGAAATTATCATCGCCATCTTTGGGAATTATCGCTTTATTTGCTTTGGCGGTGTTAATGAATACCAATCAGGCGATCCAGAATCTCGGGATTGTCAGTAATAATCAGTATAATACTGTGCAGGTGGTTGATTATGATTTGAAGAATGTCCGTACGCTTGAAATCAACCGGTCTTTTGCCTCTGTGGTGTATCAGGATAGTACGAAATCGGTTGCCCCTTATCTGGATTTTATAGAGAAAAATATCATTGAGACGGGTGCAGCCAACAATAAACGTATTTCAATATTGGTGTTGGGGGCCGGGGGCTTTACGGTCGGGCGTCGTGACACCTTTAATGACTACACTTATGTTGATCTGGATGTGCAGCTCAAGTCAGTGGCCGAGCATTTTTTTCTAAAGGAAAAACTTTCAAGCAATAAAAAATTTGTAGCTATGGATGCCCGTGCCTATCTTATACAAACCCAAGAAAAATTTGATGTGATTGTGATTGATCTGTTCAAAGATTCTGTGACCACGCCTGATGACATTGTCGTCCATGAGTTTTTTAGTGAAGTCAAAAATCATTTGAGCGAGGGTGGGATTATGGCGGTGAATTTTGTTCTGTCGCCAAATTTTTCTGATAAATACTCACAGAATGTTGATGCCACCATGCGTTCTGTGTTCCCGTATATCAACCGCCATCTGGTGGGTAATTTTAATCCGTGGTCGACTGATTATAATTACTGGATGAATGTTCTTTATATCTATGCCAATTACCCGGCTTATGAGCCAACTGTGTATACCGACAATAAGAACACCGCGCTTTACGATAAGCCGTCGACGCTGCATAAAAGGAAGCGGGCAATGCCGACCAAGTTCTAATGCGGATCACAAAAAGGCCCCTTGATGAGAGGCCTTTTTGATTTCTAGACTAAGACTTCTTTGCGTCTGGCGTTGAATACAAACAACCCGAGGCTGCAGCTTCCCCCTGCAAGGATAAACAAACCCAGCACGAGCAATCCGCTCTGAATGCCCCAGATATCCGTCATCCAGCCCATGACAGGGCCGATCGGGATAAAGGCGAGGCTGATCATCAGGCTGGCGGTTGAAAGAATGGTTGCGCGCCGCTCCGATGAAACCCGGATGTTGATAGCTGATTGTACCCGTGGCCAGCCAAAGCCCCACATCACGGAACCGATCAGCAGCAGTGGGACAACCCCGAGGCTTTTGACCGTACCAGCAATCAGGCAGGCGCTCACGACAGCTACCAGCATGAAGAGGAACATGGTGCGGTTTCTGACATGGCCATCCAGCAGGTGGCCCAGATGCCCGCCCAGTCCGCCCAGCAGAAATCCGGTGGCGGTAAAAACGCCGTACCAGATCTCAGGCAGATGCAGTAACTGATAGTAAGGCTGCTGTACCCAGAGCATGATCTTGGTCGATGTAAAAATGACCATGGCAAAGAAAATAATGCCGGCAATTTCCTTATGGCCGTGGAGGGCAAATTTCATCGTAGCCAGCATGTCGGCAATCGGATGCTTTTCGGCCTCCTTGTACTCACGTACCGGCTCAACCATCAACAGGGCACAAAACATGCCCAATATTTGGGAAACAGCCGTGAGCATGACGGGCAAATGATGATCGATCTGGTAGAGCAGCCCACCCGTAAGAGAGGCAAAGGCCAGTGCATAAAGACTGCTGCCGTGACGCAGACCTTCAAGCTTGCGGTAATCTTGCTCTCGTCCATCTTGCAGCAATGAATCATAAAGCATCGCGCTGTTGGTACCGGAAATCAGACTGACGCCGATACCGGTTAAGATTTCCGCGAACGCTGCTTCCCCAAAATTATCTGCCAGCAGCAGCCAGCTGAAGCCTGAAGCCGTGAAGAATAGGCCTGCAGCCAAGGTACGCTTACGGCTCCAGAGGTCTGATAACCACCCTGACGGGATCTCCATAAGGATGATCGTGGCGCAGAATATGGCCTCGATAATCATAAAATCCTTGAAGGTCAGGCCGATTTCCGCCTGATAGTACAAGATCAGCACCGGCAAAAAGAAGATGGCGCTCTGGCAAGATTGCATCATCAGAATGAGGCGGGTATTACGCTCACTGACACTCATATATTTTATGTGTAATAATTTTTCCATTGTCTTCACCATCGTATAGCTAAGTCGGGTAGTTCGCTGATATCAAAGCGGGCATAGCGATATTGATCCACAATCCGGCCATCGGGCAGGGTTGTGCCATAGCGTTCAATTGTTTCCAGAGGATAGCCCAGACGTCTGATCACGGCAGCACTGGCCTCGTTGTCTGCGGCATGGGTAATCAGAACCTTGCGTGCTGCCAGCTCCTGAAAAGCAAAACGGGTCAGGGCGTTAGCGGCTTCGGTAGCGTAACCTTGACCGCGCGCCGATGTGCGTACCCAATAGCCGATTTCAAAGATGCGGGCAGGCCAGTTGATACGGTGCAGGCCAGTGAACACGACAGGTTTACCGCTGGCGCGTTCAAAGCCCAGCATCATAAGATCGCTGCGCAGGATAAACCGGGCCTGCGCCTCACGCATGACAATTTCATCAGCCTCCGGGTTCGGGGTGTCCTTGGCCCAATCCATCCACCTTGTCAGATCATCCCAGGTTTCTATTTTGGCTTCTGTTACCAGCGGCCCATCCCCGGCTTGCGGTGCCCGGATCAACAGGCGGCTGGTCTCAATCGGCAACGGGATGTCGATCAGGATGGGATTAATCTTTATTGTTGTTGTCGTCGTCATAGATTGTCTCCAGTTCGTTGTGATTTGCAACGAAGGGCCGACAATTGAGCGTCTATTAAGAGGAAAAAATCTTAAAGAATTCACTGTCAGCCTTTCGGGCGCCACTGACAGTGTGTGAAACAAACTGTCAGCTGAGAGGGCTTGCAGATTCGTAGCCCACGGCGCAAAGGCCTTGCTTAGCTACCGATTTTACGGTGCCAAAGGTCCAATTCGACGGGTTATGAATCATGCGGGCTGACATGGTTGTCTTTCCTTTTCAATGTTCCAGTGAAACATGAAGCGCGGGGTGTTGTCACGTTTTTTGTGCAAGTGCGAAGAAAATCAGACCACGCCGCGCTATTAGTTTCTTGAATTTTAGTAGCACCTCATGCATTTATATGGAAATTTATTATCGGGGCAACCAGAACGTCAACATATAAGCATGTCAGCGATTTATTACAGCCAGTCATACCGTGAGGCCCGCGAGAAATTTCTGCAGGCGGCTTCAGGTCTGTCCCAGACTGCCTGTCTCTTACCCGGGTTGCGCGGTCCCGATGGCTTGCCTTTGTATACTGATACGGCTTATCTCGGGCCTAGGGATGCTGCGCGGCTGCTCATTGTTTCCTCAGGTCTTCACGGCATAGAAGGATATGCAGGTTCGGCGATCCAGATACATACGCTCAAGCATATCCTGCAGCCACCGTTGCCTGATAACCTTGCGGTGCTGCATGTCCATGCTTTGAACCCCTATGGTTTTGCCCATGATTTGCGCACCAATGCTGACAATATTGATCTCAATCGTAACTTTCACGACTGGACGCAGGGAAAACCGCAGGATCATAAACTGGCAGGAGCCGTGCATGATATTTTATTCGATCAGTCCCTTATGCGCCGTTATGTGCGTGCTGGCGCGTTTTTAGCCCGTTACGGCGCGTGTACGGCACAGGCGGCCCTGACACAAGGTCAATTCAGTAATCCACAAGGCCTGTTCTATGGCGGGCAGGCCCTCACCCACGAAGCCAGAATATGGCGGGTCTTGCTTGACCGCTATGGGGCCAACCGATCACATATCGTTCATCTTGATTTGCATACCGGTTTGGGGCAGCGCGGGCATGGTGAAATAATTGTAGCTGATGGCCCCGATTCTGCGATGTTCGAACGGGCAAAGGACTGGTGGGGGCCAGTGACTTCGCTAAGCGATGGCAGTTCAGTCTCGGCGCGGGTGGTAGGTGATATCTGTACTAGTTTTAACCGGGCGGCGTCGGCCACGGCTCACACACTGGCGACACTCGAATTTGGTACGGTGTCTGGTTACAAAGTGGTGGAGGCCTTGCTGGCCGACAACAGAGCTCGTTTACAGGGTCGGGGCAGTTTGCAGGTCGCCCGGGATAAAATGAGGAAGGTTTTCTATCCGCAAGACGTCTTATGGCAGGAGAAGGTTTTGAACAGAGGCCAGCAGGTAATCAGCGCTGCTTTGAGAGGGTTACAGGATATAAAGCCTGATTAATATAGACACAGGTTTTAGAAATCCACACATTTGCCGTTGAGTTCCCAGTCGCCGTAGCGCGTGGGTTCCGGGCCTTTGCGCCCCCCTTTTTCCTTCGGGGGGGCGGTGCTGGTGATAGAGTCGGAACTCTTTGAATTTCCCGCCATTTCTGGCTCTGGGACAGTGGCTACAGACTGATTTTGCTTTTGTGTGCTCATGGTCTTAATATGGCTTCGGATGTGAAAGAAGCAATAGAGTATTTTTATGGAAGTTATGAAACCTTACCGTCGCCGAATTGACATTCTTGATGATAAAATCATTGATTTGCTGGTTGAGCGTATTGGGATTATCCGTGAAGTGGGCCACTTTAAATATGACAATGACATCCCGGCCGTCTTGCCGGATCGTGTGATTGAGGTACGTGAGCGCGCGGCTGAGCGTGCAGCGGCCAAGGGTCTCGATCCTGAACTGATCCGTCAGCTTTATACCATTATCATCAATTACAGTTGCAATCTTGAAGAAGAGATCAAGACTGAACTGATGCAGGCCGGGTGCCAGAAAACGGCTTCACGCTGATGACTGCAAATTCATCAGCAACACCTCCGCCCGATTCCAGAAGCGAGGCGCTATCTGCCCGGCTGGTGGCGTTACAGCTGCTCTGTGATGTACTGGATAAAAATACCCCGCTTGACCAAGCGCTCGACTCAATGGCCGCTTTTCGTCTGCTCTCGGCGCGTGACCGGTCATTTGCCCGGATGCTGGTGGCCACCACCTTGCGGCGTCTTGGTCAAATTGATGATCTGATTATCCAGATGAGTGAACGGGGCGGTCCGCCGTCATTGCCGGTGGTGCACCATATTCTGCGACTAGGGGCCACACAGATTTTTTTCATGGATGTTCCGGTTTACGCTGCCGTTGATACTGCTGTCAGAATGACTGAGGAAAAAGGTCTGGCGCGGCTCAAGGGTTTTGTCAATGCGATCTTGCGGCGGATGGACCGCGAGGGCCGGGATCTGCTTTTGCAGCAGGATGATGTCAACCTGAATATCCCTGACTGGCTGTATCAGGTCTGGGTGGCCGATTACGGTCAGGACGAAGCCCGCCAGATCGCACAGGCCCTGTTGAGCGAGGCACCACTGGATATCACCGTTAAAGATCAGGCGATGTTGTCTTACTGGGCCGCTCAGATGGAGGGTGTGATCATGCCGGGCGGAACGATTCGCCGTCAGGCTGGTGGTTTAATCAGTGATTTGCCGGGTTATCAGGAGGGTGCGTGGTGGATACAGGATTTATCGGCCTCATGGCCTGCACGCTTGCTGGGTGATATCAAGGGTAAGACTGTGATTGATTTATGTGCAGCGCCGGGAGGCAAGACCGCGCAGCTGGCGGCTGCCGGGGCTACAGTGATTGCCTTGGATCGTTCCCGCAACCGTCTGCGTCGCCTTGAGGAGAACATGCAGCGGCTGGACTTGCGTGTGGCTGTTGAGG
Source organism: Alphaproteobacteria bacterium (assembly GCA_023700945.1). GTDB lineage: Bacteria > Pseudomonadota > Alphaproteobacteria > Micavibrionales > Micavibrionaceae > Micavibrio_C. Next base: position 9,250 of record JAMPXY010000003.1, read on the forward strand.
CCGCCGATGCTTCTGTCTGGCAGCCCACCGCCCCGGTTGATTATATCTTGCTTGATGCGCCGTGTTCGGCTACGGGTACCATCCGCAGACATCCCGATGTATTGCACTTAAAGAAACCACAGGATATTGACGCGCTGGCTGACTTACAAAGCCGATTGCTGACACAGGCTTCGGCCATGTTAAACCCCGATGGCATTTTGATTTACTGTACATGCTCTTTGCAGAAGGCCGAAGGCGAAACACGGATTGAAGATTTCTTACGCAATCATCCTGCGATGATGCGTTATCCGATCAAGGCGCAGGAGGTCATCGGGCTAGAGGTATGTCTGAGTCCGGTGGGTGATTTGCGCATTCTCCCGCACCATCTGCAGGAACAAGGCGGGATGGATGGATTTTACATTTGTCGTTTACAGAAGCGCTGATATCCGGCGCTACTCTCCATAAGTCATTTACCTATCTATAAAAGCTTATTTCGTTTGTTGCTGCTTCAGACACAGGCCCCTTGTGCCTGTGTCTTCGATCTTGCAAGATGATACACAAATAAAATCCGGCATGACCGGGCTATAAAAATATACAGGGAGTATTACATGTCACGTTATCAGGGAGAGGCCTTTGGCCGCTCGGGGCATTCTATTGCCAAAAAATCACCCTTCAGAGCCTCACTCACCGCACTTTTCACAGCAGCGGCAATGCTGTTGAGTTCAACGCCGGCCGTCGCTGACATTGAAGTAGGACAGGGCTTGAAACTAAAACCGCGCAGTAAGGGGCGGGCGGATACGGAACTGGTGGTGCAACCCTCACAGACGGCGTTATCTCAGCGTTTGTCTGAACTACAGCAGCGTTTTGGCACTATGGTGCGCGACGTAAAATTGGTAGTGATTGACAAAGACTGGTTCCAGAAAAACGCGGTTCTGAACGGTGTGCCGCCTTATCAATACGCCTTGCCGCCGACACAGGCCCAGACCGTACAGCAGTTGGCAGCCGAATTTATTCGCAGTCGCAGCGGTCTTTCGTTTCCACCCGAATCATTTCAAGGCATGGAAAAAGAAATGATGCGTACTGAGGGCATGTCATTAAAGTTGCCTTATGGTGCCACTGAAGAAGCTCTGCTGGGCGGTCAGCAGAGCATATGTTTGCTTTACCCGCATTATTCAGATTGGGACCGCGATTCCTACTATAAGAATTTGCTGGGCCTAAATCCGTCGATTCATGGCGATATTGCGCAAGCCCATCTGCGTGATCCGCAAAGCCTTGAATTTATGAAACGTTTTGTTGATTATCACGAAATCGGCCATTGCTATGATCGCTGGAATGTCACGGCTCTGGCGCAGTCGCAAAATGCCGGTGAATTCCTGACCACCCGCCATAAAGCTGAAGTCTTTGCCGAGGTGTTTGCCAATCTGATGCTGGCGCGGGATGGATATACTGAATTTTCGCAGAAGCAAGCCGATCTGAGGCTGGCCATTGCCGCGCTCTCGGGCCCGGTTAAAGCGGCGATGTCAGACCCGCGCGAGGTCAGTTTTTACATGACATCAGTTTATCTGCTACAGGAAGGATCGCGCAATGCCGGAGCCGAAATCGAACGCTTGGGGTTGTCTCGTCTGCAGGCGATGAGCATTGAAGAGGTTCTTACCCTGACCAACGAAATCACCAATCGCTCTGTCTTTGATTTACAGGATACAGCGTCAGCGGTTGGTTATATGATGTATAATGCTTATGATTTCACTGCTTGGGAAGAAGCGCGCTTGACCAATCCGATCATTCAGCGCCGTTATGATATTGCGCAGCGGTTAAAAGCAGATATGGAAGGGGCGGTTCATCGCGTACTTGATCTGGGTAACCGCAGCCAGCCTGTCCTGCAACCTGCGAGTTTTAATTTCGAGAGAGTGACTTTTTCATCAGTGGGGGCCACCGCCTTGCAGGCCCGCGCCAGCGAACTGGCCAGAGATCTGCAAGCACGTATGGGCCGGAACCTGTCGCGCGACAACCTGATACGGGTCTATACCGCCCGTAAGGATGAATTGCGTCGTACCCTTGAGGGTACCGATGTCCCGGCCAAAGAACAGGCCACCATAGACCTCAGTTTGATGATGATGGCTTTGCGTCAGGCTTATGATTTGTTGCCGCTCACAGCACGGCCCGCCGTTAACGATTCCCAGCGGGGTATGCCTCTGAGCCTCAAACCGGCAGCGTGACCAGATTTTTCAAAATTTTTGTGAATGGAAGGTGAAATCCCCTTCCTGATTTGTTATATTCAAACGTAAGGGCTCTCTCGCCCTTGCGCCTTTCTCCCCTATTTCCCAGAATATCACACAAAATTTCACAGACATGATTCCTGCGCCCGAAATCCGCATTGCGCCATCGATTCTTTCCGCTGATTTTGCCCGTCTGGGTGAAGAAGTGACGGCGCTTGATTCCGCCGGCGCCGATTATATCCATGTGGATGTGATGGATGGCCATTACGTCCCGAATCTCACCATTGGTCCGGGTGTGGTCAAGGCCCTGCGCCCGCATTCAGCCAAAATATTCGATGTCCATTTGATGATTTCGCCGGCGGATCCCTTTATTGAGGCTTTTGCCGCCGCCGGGGCTGACATTATTACGATCCATCCTGAAGCCGGGCCGCATTTCCACCGTACCTTGCAAGTGATCCGCGGTTTGGGCAAAAAGGCTGGCGTGGCCTTGAACCCCGGTACAGCGACCGGGGTGCTGGACCATGTTATGGATCTGGTGGATTTGGTATTGGTGATGACGGTTAATCCCGGTTTTGGAGGGCAGGCTTATATTTCTGTGCCGGATAAAATTGCTGATGTTCGGCGGCGCATTGCTGCCACCGGGCGAGAGATTGACCTCGAGGTTGATGGTGGCATCAATCCCGATACTGCTCGCGAAGTCATCAAGGCCGGGGCTAACGTACTGGTCGCGGGTACGGCTGTCTTCAAGGATGGTCCGGCGCGCTATGCCGATCATATCCGTGCGATCAGGGGGGGCTAGGGTACGATGGCGGCACGTGTTCCGGCTCTTCGTCATTTGCGTCAAAAAGCCTCTCATGCGGCTTTTAATACAGCCTTTTATAATTGGACGCTCGGCAGTGATACATCTCATGATCTGGTGGTAAGACCGATTGACCCGTGGCCGGGTAATCCGGCGCTGGGTCGCGGTTTGTGCAGTGGGGCGTTCATTCTTGAGGGACAGGAAAGGCAGATTTGCCGCCGTCTGTGGGAACCAACGCAGCTTTCCCCTGTCTGGCTCAATCATCTCCACGGGTTTGAATGGCTGCGTGATTTGCGTTCGCTAGGCGGGGATCAGGGTCGGATGCAGGCCCGTGATTTGGTGGCTGACTGGATGAATCGCTTTAATGGCTGGGATGCCAGTGCCTGGCAGCCGGATATTACCGGCTTGCGGGTGGCGAACTGGATCATGCTCTATGAGTTTTTTTGTGCGAGCGCCGATGAAGAGTTTCAGGATCGCTTTTTCCAGTCGTTGCTGCGACAGGCACGCCATTTGGCGCGGGCCCTGCCGGGAACATTGCATGGCTTACCACTGCTGCAGGGAATACGCGGTCTGATTTTGGCCGGTCTGGCGATGCCCGGTCATGAAAACTGGCTGATCCAGGGGCTTGATTTGCTTGAATCTGAAACCGGGAAGCAAATTTTATCTGATGGCGGCCATATCAGCCGCTCGCCTGCAGTATTGCTCGAGGTGCTGCGGGTTTATGTCGATGTCAGGATCGCGCTGCGCGCCGGGGATTATCCGGTGCCGGAGCAAATTGAACACACTATTGACCGGATGGCGCAAGCAATGCGCTTTTTCCGGCATGCCGATAAAAAGCTCACCACCTTTCACGGTACACAGGAACTTGATAGCGCTTATGCCGATACCATTCTCTCTCATGCCAATGCGCGTGGAAAAATACTACGTAATTTGCCGCACAGCGACTATGAACGAGTGACATTAGGGCGCAGCGTGATGACTATGGATGTCGGTACGCCACCCGCTTGGCCCTATGATGACGTAGCGCATGCAAGCCCACTCGCTTTTGAATTTATCTACGGCAAGGAGCGGGTATTTGTGTCTTGCGGTACTCATTTGCTCGATGAAGACTGGCGGCAAAGTCTGCGCGGCACGGCAGCGCATAATACGATTACCATGGATGATCGCAACTCCTGTGAAATCAAGGCTGATGGCCATATGGGCCGCCGCCCGCGCACGGTCTCTTCGACCCGTGAAGAAGGTTTATACGCCACATTGATCGATGCGGTACATGATGGCTATGTGCCTGTAAACGGCGTCACTCATCGTCGCCGTCTTTATCTCGGTAATCAGGGCCATGATTTACGGGGTGAGGAAAACCTGACCTGCACGGTTGGCCTGACCAAGCCAGTCGCGATTACGACCCGTTTTCACCTCCACCCCAAGGTACAGGTCTCGTTGATCCGTGAAGGGGAAGAGGCGCTGTTGCGCCTGCCCGGCGGATCGGGTTGGCGTTTTTATATTACCGGCGGGGCGCTATCGCTCGAGAACAGTGTCTATTTCGGTGAAGGCTGCACCATGCGCAAAACCAAGCAACTGGTAATCAGCACCCTGATGGAGACCGATACCCTGCAGCTGAAATGGGCGTTGCAAAGAGAGGGCGTTTAACCCCTCTCGACAATGTTCCCTTTTTGTTCTAGTCTGGGACTGGAATAAGGGGCGAATCACCATGGCCAAACCAACCAAAAATTATGTCTGTCAGTCTTGCGGGGCGGTATCCACGAAATGGGCGGGCAAGTGCGATTCTTGCAATGAATGGAACAGTCTTGCCGAAGAGGCGGTGACGGCAGCCGTACCCAAGGGTATGGGCACGAAAAAGGGCCGTTCGCTTGAACTGGTGGATTTAAGCGGGCAAAGCCATGAACGCCTGCCACGGCTGGTGACCGGGATTGCGGAATTCGACCGCGTCACCGGGGGCGGCGTGGTGCCGGGTTCGGCGCTTTTGATCGGCGGCGACCCCGGGATTGGCAAATCAACATTATTATTACAGGTGGTCTGCGCCTTAAGTAAAAAAAATGCCCGTTGCGTGTATGTCTCGGGCGAGGAGGCGGTCGATCAGGTGCGTTTGCGGGCGGATCGTCTGGGGTTGGGGCAATCACCGGTGGAATTGGCGTCGGCGACCTCCGTGCGCGATATCGTCGCAACGATGGAAGACGGCGGCAAACATATCGATCTGCTGGTGGTCGACTCCATCCAGACCATCTATGTCGATAATGTCGATAGTGCACCGGGCACCGTGACGCAGGTACGCACCTCGGCGCAGGAAATTATCCGCGTGGCAAAAAAACGCAATATTATCGTGCTGTTTGTCGGTCATGTGACCAAGGACGGACAAATCGCGGGACCGCGCGTACTGGAACATCTGGTTGATACGGTTCTTTATTTTGAAGGGGATCGCTCTCACCAGTTCCGCATTCTCCGTGCCGTCAAAAATCGTTTTGGCCCCACCGATGAAATTGGCGTGTTTGAGATGGCCAATGAAGGGCTAGTTGAGGTTGCCAACCCTTCGGCTTTATTCTTGTCGCAACGTCAGGCCGATGCCACGGGTAGTGTTGTTCTGGCGGCGCTCGAGGGGACACGTCCGGTGTTGGTTGAAGTACAGGCGCTTGTGTCCGTATCACCGCTGGGCACACCGCGCCGGGCGGTGATCGGCTATGATTCGGGGCGGCTTTCGATGGTACTCGCCGTTTTGGAAACGCGGGTGGGTCTGCAATTTTCGGGTTGCGATGTTTATCTTAACATCGCCGGGGGTATCCGGATTAATGAACCGGCTGCTGATCTTGCGGTGGCGGCGGCGCTGATTTCTGCCCTCAATAATGTTGCGGCTCCGGCTGATGCTGTATTCTTTGGTGAAATTGGTCTGGCTGGGGAAGTACGGCAGGTGCCGCAGCCAGATGTCCGCCTCAAGGAAGCTTCGAAACTGGGCTTCGGCAAGGCCATTATCCCCCGGCGCAAGGTCGTCAAAGAAGGCCGCAAGCCCGATCCGCTGGTGGTCAGCGAGCTTTCCCATTTGCAGGATCTGGCTGATTTGCTGCGGGATCAAGGTGGCCCACGCCGGGCAATTGCCTGAACTGTTTGATAAATAACAATTTTTCAATGCCGTGCCTGCGCGTGCGGGGGCTGTTCGCCGGGGCTGCAATCTGGTACATTCCCGCCATTGTTCCACTAACCGGATAATGCTGGTCCCATGATTGTTGATGCCATTGTTCTGGGCGTTTTGCTCGTCTCTGCTGTTTTTGCCTTCTTGCGGGGTTTTATCCGCGAGGTTTTGACGATCCTCGGGGTTGTGGGGGGGTTGGCGGCCTCTTTGGCGTTTGGCGATCAATTGCGGCCACTGATGAACCAGTGGTTGGGTGTCGATAAGGACGCTGCCGACCCGCAGTTGCTCGCCGGGGTGGTGCCGTACACGGTCGTGGCTGATGTGCTGGCTTATGGTTCAATTTTCCTGATCGTGGTGATCGTCCTTTCGTTGCTCAGTCATTTGCTGGCAGGCTGGGCCCGCACGATTGGTCTGGGTGCGATTGACCGCACATTGGGTGTAGTTTTTGGCGTGGCTCGCGGCATTCTGGTATTAGCTGTGATCTATCTGCTACCTTATCTTTTGTTCAAGGATGATGCCCGCCAGCAATGGCCCTTGTTAAAAGAAAGTCGCACGATTGTGTATGTTGAGGCCACCTCGAAATGGCTGGCTGATTTCTTGCCGGAATCAATGCGTAATAGTGATCCTGCGAGCTTGGCTGATTCGGCGAGCTCCGTGACCAGAGCTACCCGTGATAAACTCAAAGATCTTGAGTTGCTCAAAGGGGATGACACCGGCAAGATCGTGCCCCCGGATGCTGAGGAAGACGGTTATGCCCCTGCTGAACGTCAGGAGATGCAAGAGCTGATGATGGATCAATCCGGCGAGGCCCCGCCACCGATGATCCAGCCCGAGCAACAATCGGCACCACAATTTGAAGAGAATCCGAAACCGGCGATTAAAATCAATGACTAGCTATGACCGTTACGATGCTTTTGACGATGACAAGCTGAAAGAGGAATGTGGCGTCTTTGCGGTGTTTGGTCACCCTGACGCGGCAGCCTTGACGGCTTTAGGTCTGCACGCTTTGCAGCACCGTGGGCAGGAGGCCACCGGTATTGTTAGCCATGATGGCACTGATTTTTTTGCACACCGGTCTCTGGGGTTGGTGGATAAGGCTTTTGGTGATGCCGGCACGATTGAGCGTTTGCGCGGTCATGCGGCGATTGGCCATAACCGTTACGCCACCACCGGCGAGGGCAGTGTCCGTAATATTCAGCCCCTGTTTGCCGACTTGTCGTTTGGTGGCTTTGCCATCGGCCATAATGGCAATCTGACCAATGCCCATACCTTGCGTATGGAACTGGTGAACAAGGGGGCCCTGTTCCAGTCAACCACCGATACCGAAGTAATTTTGCACTTGATGGCGGTATCCCCCAAAAAATCCGTGCAGGAACGTCTGATAGAGGCGCTGGGGCTGATTGAAGGGGCTTATTCGTTGGTGGCTTGTTGCCATGATCAGGTCATGGGGGTACGTGACCCGATGGGATTTCGCCCGTTGGTTCTGGGCAAACTGGGGCCTGCCTATATTCTGGCGTCTGAAACCTGCGCGCTGGATATTATCGGGGCTGATTTTATCCGTGATATTGAGCCCGGCGAAATGGTGATCATTGATGGAAAGGGTCTGCGCAGCGTACATCCCTTTACCAAACAATCATCACGTTTTTGTATTTTTGAATATATCTATTTTGCCCGTCCTGACAGTGCGCTTGATGGCCGTTCAGTTTATGAGGCCCGCAAGAAAATCGGCGCTGAGTTGGCACGCGAAGCTCCTTGCCCGGGGGCGGATGTCGTGGTGCCCGTTCCTGATAGTGGGGTTCCCGCCGCGATCGGTTATGCCGAGGCCAGCGGCCTGCCTTTTGAGCTCGGGATTATCCGCAATCACTATGTCGGGCGCACTTTTATCGAGCCGACCGATCAAATTCGTCATCTTGGGGTCAAGCTCAAGCATAATGCCAACCGCGCCTATATCGCAGGCAAAAAAGTTGTATTGGTAGATGATTCGATCGTGCGCGGCACAACGTCAAAAAAAATTGTCGAGATGCTGCGTGCCGCCGGGGCCAAAGAAGTCCATATGCGAATTTCTAGTCCTCCTACGGCACACAGCTGTTTTTATGGGATTGATACGCCGTCCACAGCTGAGCTGCTGGCTAACCGTATGCAGGTCGACGAAATCAAGGAGTATATCGGGGTTGATTCCCTGTCTTACATCTCAGTGTCGGCTTTGTATCAGGCGATGGGTGTGGCTGGACGTGATGATAAAAATCCGGCTTTTTGTGATGCGTGTTTCACCGGCGATTACCCAGTGGCATTGACAGACAATACAGCTAATTGTGCCGGAGCGCGGGTGACTGATCTGCGCGAGCGGGCGATAAAACGCACCTGATCTATAAAAAGGATTTACGATGATTGAACAATCTCCGACAGTGGATCTTTCGGGCCGCGTGGCTCTTGTGACGGGGGCGTCTCGCGGGATCGGCGCTGCCGTGGCCAAGGCTTATGCCGCCGCCGGAGCACATGTTATTTTGACAGCGCGTACCACAGGGGCACTCGAGGAAGTAGATGATGCCATCCGCGCGGCCGGTGGCTCGGCCACCATTATGCCGCTCAATCTGCTCGATCTCGACAAGGTCGATGTAATGGGACCAGCGCTCGCCGAAAAATTTGGTCGTCTGGATATTTTTGTTGGTAATGCAGCGATGCTGGGTTCTTTGACCCCGCTCGGCCATGTTGATGCCAAGGAATGGCAGCGGGTGATGGATCTGAACGTCAATGCCAATTTCCGCTTGTTGCGCACGCTCGATCCGTTGCTGCGCGCTAGTGATGCGGGACGGGTGATCATGGTGTCGAGCAGTGCGGCTCAGAGTGCGCGCGCATATTGGGGGGCTTATGCCACCTCCAAGGCCGCTTTGGAGGCGATGACCAAAGTTTACGCGGCAGAAGTTGCGACCACGCCGCTCAAGGTGAATATTGTGGATCCGGGGGCAACCCGGACCGCGATGCGGGCCAAGGCTTTCCCGGGTGAAGATCCATCTCACCCTAAAGACCCGGCGGAAACTGTGCCCTTGTTTCTCGTACTGGCATCTCCCGCCTGCTCTTCTCATGGCCAGGTGCATAAAGTGCCGTTGAAAGCTCAAGCTGCTTGATGATGGCGATCTTTCTGATTGTTACAAGCTTTGTGGCCTCCTTTCTGACTCTGTTTTCAGGGTTTGGTCTGGGTACGATCCTGATGCCGGTGGCGGCGCTGTTCTTTCCTGTGGCAACGGCAGTGGCGCTGACGGCATTTGTTCACCTGCTCAACAACCTCTTTAAACTTTCCTTGTTATGGAGGCAGGTGCATTGGCCTGTGCTGCTACGTTTTGGTTTGCCAGCCATGGCCATGGCTGTACCCGGTGCGTGGCTGTTGGCCCGTTTATCATTGCTGCCTGAACTTGGAAATTATGAGATTGCCGGGGTGACGGCTGAGATAACGCCAATTAAATTTCTGGCTGGTTTACTTCTGATTGTTTTTGCCACAATGGAGTGGTTGCCGTTCTTTAATCGCCTTAAAATTTCTCTGCGGTGGCTGCCAGTGGGGGGCGCCTTGAGTGGATTCTTCGGCGGTTTGACGGGTCATCAAGGTGCCTTCCGCAGTCTTTTCCTGATTCGTGCCGGTCTCGACAAAAATCAACTTGTGGCTAGCAACGCGGCGATAGCCTCGATGGTTGATATCGCGCGCTTGATTGTTTATGGCCTGAATATGAAGTTGCTTTTGGCTCATGTTGATATGAGTTTGCTAGTATTGGCAACAGTGGCTTCTTTTGCCGGAGTTTGGACAGGCACTGCCTTCCTATACAAGATGACAATCAGTCTGATTCAGAAGATTGTTGCGGTGATGCTCTATGCTCTTGGTTTCTTGTTGATGGCAGGATTGATCTAGACGTAAGGATTCTTGCTGGTGCGCATCAACAGGCGGATCGGGATACCCGGCATACCAAAATCACGACGCAGACCGTTCATCAGATAGCGTTTGTAACTATCCGAGAGGTCATTGGGGTAGGATACCCAGATGGCAAAGGTCGGTGGTCGGGCCTTGATTTGGGTGATGTAACGCAAACGGTTGGTGCGCCCCCCCACCAGCGGTGGCGGGTTCTGGCTTTCCATGCCTGCAAGCCAGCGGTTCATGGTGGCGGTTTTAACCCGCTTGTTCCAGATATCATAGGTTTCCATCACTACATCCAGAACCCGTCCGGTATTGGCACCGCGAATGGCTGACAGTGTGACGAAGGGGACATCAGGGACTTGGCCCAGCTGGTGCAAGATATCGGCACGGAATTCTTTCAGGTATTCTTCCTTGTCTTCGATCAGATCCCATTTGTTGAGAGCAATCACCAGAGCGCGCCCCTCGCGCAGCACCAGATCGGCAATCGCCTGGTCCTGTTTTTCTAGGCCGAGGGCTGCATCAAGAACCAGCACGACCACTTGCGCCAGACGAATGGCACGCAGTGAATCATCCACTGCCATCTTTTCAATATTATTGACAATGCTTGATTTTTTGCGCATCCCGGCGGTATCGACCAGACGCAAGGTTTTGCCTTTATGCTCCCATTTGACGGCAATAGCATCGCGGGTAATGCCGGCTTCGGGACCGGTCATCGAACGTTGTTCGCCCACCAGCGCGTTGAGCAGGGTTGACTTGCCGACATTGGGCCTGCCGACGATGGCGATCTTGATCGCTTTGATTTCTTCGGAATCTTCGGGGAGCAAGCCAGCGGCAAAGTCGAAATCCTCGAGCCCTTCCAGTTCATCAAGCGCGGCATCGGTCAGGGTCAGCTCATGCTCTTTGTCCTCTTCAATGATGTCCTCTTCTTCGGGGAAATGCGCCTGCAGGGCGTAATAAAGGCTATCCAGCCCTTCATTATGTTCGGCCGACATGGGAATAGGATCACCAAAACCCAAAGAATAGGCTTCACCCAGACCACTGATCACGGCACGTTCATTTTCACATTTATTCACGCCCAGAAGGACGGGCTTCTTCTGGCGGCGTAGCCATTGGGCAAAATGCTTGTCGATCGGCATTACCCCTTCGCGGCCATCAATCAAAAACAGGATGGCATCGGCCTGCTTGAGGGCGGCTTCGGTTTGCTGGCGCATGCGGGCTGGAATGCTGTCATCAAAGCTTTCCTCGAGACCGGCCGTATCAATCACGCGGAAGCTGCGATCAAACAGATGGGCTTCGGCGTCCCGCCAGTCACGGGTGACACCGGGTGTATCATCGACAATCGCCAGTTTCTTTCCGGCCAGACGATTGAACAGCGTTGATTTGCCGACGTTTGGACGGCCAACGATGGCTAATGTGAACATGATTCTTTACTTACCTATAAGCCGCCAATGTACCGTTATCACCCAGAAGATAGAGGGTGCCCCCGGCAACGACCGGAGAGATGCTGACGGATAGACCTGAACGCCAGGCCCGAATGACTTCACCGTTATCCGGGCTGATTTCCAGCACCCCGCCGTCAGACCCTGCGACAATCAGGCGATTGCCAGCCAGAACTGGGCCGCTCCAGTAAAGCGGCTCGGTGCGTGCTTTCGGATTTTTAAATTTGGGCAGGGGGCGTACCCAGCGAATCAGGCCGTTATCACGGCCCATACCGACCAATTCATTGTCATTGGTGATGACGAAGACCGAATTTCCTGCGACCCAAGGCATTTCTGAGCCGCCAATGTCGCGTTGCCAGATACGGTTGCCGGTGCGTTCATCCAGTGCCACCATGCGGTTGCCAAAACTGATGGCAATGACAACGCCTTTATCGATCACGGGCAGGCCGCGAATATCTGAGATACCGCTCAACCCCCCGGCGCTGCGGATACCGGAGAGGTTATCGCCCCACGCGGCCGAGCCGTTTTCCACCCGCAGGGCATAAATCTCTCCTGAGGAGAATACCGGCAGGACGATATCGCGGCTGGCGGCTGGGCTGGCCGCCCCGACCAGACCGGCAGCACCGCTGATTCCTGAATACTCCCACAATAATTCACCCTGTGCGGCACCTAAGGCCAGAATCCGGTTGTCCATGGTGGTGATGAAAACGCGGTCATCTGAAATGGTTGGTGCTGCGCGCGAGGGTGCAGGCAACTTGCGTCGCCAGACGATCTGCCCGTCCTGCGGGTTAATCATCAATAATTCGTTATAGCCGTTGGTCACATAAAGCTGGCCGCGGGAATAGGCTACCCCGCCCACGATCACGTCATCGTCCTCAATCGGATGACTGACATTTCTGACCCACAGACGCTTGCCGTTCTGGGCCTCAAAGGCGCTCAATTGATTTTCAGTGTCCAGAGTATAGATGCGTCCATCAATGATGATTGGCTGGGTGATCAGGGGCAGATTTTTCTGACTGCCTTGGCCGACGCTGGTGCTCCAGGCCTTGTTCAGTACACCTTCGTTCAGTGTCAAATGCTGCATCGTGTGATTGGGATAACCCCCGGCCTGCGGCCAGAACTCATTGCGCCATGCGTTCGGTGCAACAAATCCTTGTGCTTCCAGTGCGGCATCATCTGGCTCCAGATGTTTTTGCAATTCGAGAATAGAGATACGTTCCCCTGCAAGTGGGGGGGCATCATCACTATCGCCAAAGCCGGAACATGCGGCGAGCGCTAGGGTCGTGAGCAGGCAGGAAGATAGCAGCAGAAAACGCATCATCACTCAATTAACCTTCGGCATCAGGGGCGGCAGGGGCTTCTTTTTTCAGAGCGCTGGTTTTTTGACTGTAAACTTGATCCAGTGCCCGGGCGCGTTCCAATAATGAAGGGGGGGGTACATCACCGCCCTTTAGAACCTCGGCTAGATGCTCACGCGCAGTTGCGTAATCTTCCTGCAGATGGGCAGCAATCAGGGCGGCTTCGACCCGTGCGTGCCAACGCCAAGGGTTATCTTTACCCAGCAGCGGCGCTAACCGGCCCAGCATCGTTATCGGGTCAGCTGTGGCGTCTTGTGTGGATAAGCTGAGACGCACGGCCATCAGGGTCGCGAGATCGCGGTGGATCGCGGGTAATTCACGATCAGACGCAGTGCGGTCAAGAACCTTGAGAGCGCTCTCTGTCTGCTCCGCTTCGATCAATGCGCCAGCAGCGGCCATTTGTGCCAGCGCGCGTTGACCGGGACGCAGGCCGGGCGCCAATTCCTCAAGAGCCTTTGCTTTGTCAGGGGCGGCCATGGCTTCGATCAGTTGTGCGGTCTGTGTGGCGTTGATGCGGTTTTCCCAATTGCGGTAACCGCTGATGATTCCGGTAAACAAAACGGCCAGCACAGCACCCGCCAGCAAATAGGGGCCATATTCCTTGAACAGCTTTTCTGTCCGTTCGCGTTTGATTGCTTCATCGATCTCCAGAATAATGTTCTGATCTGATGCCATGTTTTGATAATCCTGCCGGTGGTGAAGAACGCCGCTATCATAACCAAAAACACTTGTAAAACAAGCAATCCGGCGATTCTCAGAGGATGTTTATTGCTAGGACTCTGAAAAACTTGATGTTTTTCATAATTAATGAGATAGTGAGCCAGTTGTGCTTTGACTAAACGTATAAAATAGGTGGAACGGGGTAGTGATGCCTTATGAGCCCATACAGCCAGAATTTGATGGTGTAGCAGCGCGGCAGCGCCATACTGCCCTGAGTGCGGATATACCCGCGGGGCTGGGTGTTAACCGGTCTTTTCTGCAGTGGACGACGGCTTGGGATAGGCTGATCGGGATGTCGCCTGCGACGTTCTATTACACGTTGGCCCGGAACCTGCCGGGCGAGTTATCTGTCTTTGTTGACTTCACCGGCACCAGCGATGCTGAAATAAGCTGTAGTTTAAAACAGAGGGGGCGTTTCGTATTTGAATGCGACAACAAGCTGATGCAGGACGGGCGGGGAAAATCGCTACGTTTTGAGGAATGGCTGGTTAAGGATCCTGAGCACAGGGGACAAGGCATAGGATTAAATTTATTAAGGAATTTCCTTGAGGTGGCAGGAGCTGCCGACTTTGACCGTATTACACTGCGGGCTGGTAAAGAGGACGGCAAGTATTTTTGGGCCCGGCATGGCTTTTACCTGAAGGAAGAGCTTTACCGCGATCATCTAGCCGTGGATATTCACAATAATCTTGAGAAATATTCCGATACGATACCATCTGAAATCAGAAAACATGTATTCGGTCTGCTCGAGCAGGGCAATCTTGATCTCTGCTGGCATCTGGCAAGGTTGCCCGGCACAGTCGAGGACAAGCCGCTAGGCTGGGTATTGATGCAGGGTTACAATCCGGAATATTGCCTCGATCTTCACAATTCTGAACAAATGGCCAGAGCCCAGACGTCCTTACGACCACGCGAGGGCAGATTTTCCGGGTCCGGCTGTGCCCCGACCTAAGTTTAGACTGATTTTTCAAGTGACTGGCATTTATGTTATGCTGTCCTATGGTCTTTCAGGTCATCGATAACCCCGATTTTGGTAAATTTAGCGCCCGCGCCGGGTTTAAAAACGCTGAATTTCGGCTGCTGGCCGGACTTTTCAGTCGGGCGGCGTCAGCCAAGGCCTTGCTGGATATGGCGGTTGATATTGATTTCGATGAGGGGACTTGTACGATCAGTTACTACAAAACGCGCTATGAGCCCTATTTAAGCTTTGTTGTCCGCCATGTTGGACCCAAAACCACGATGTATGAGGTTTATAAAGCCGAAAAGGGCCAGCTAGTTAAAAGCGGTTTGTTTCAAAGGGCTTATGAGCGTTTGGCTGAGGAAGTGGATGCTCTGATGCCGCCCACTCCGTGACTGACCAGCCTGTAAATATTTGACATATTAATTATGATGTGACAGCGTGTTTGGATGAACAGTTCGACACCGTCACAAGGCTCAGGGACGGTCCTGACTTTTAACGAAGTCAGGGGCGGGGGTGGTTTGATCGTTGATTGTGCGGCGGATCCTTATGATTTGCGCCCGGCGCAGGCAGGCATTTTAGAGCGTGTGCAAGAGGTCAGTGCCCGTTTACGCGGTCGGCAGCCGCTTGTAGTCCTGATGGGTGAACGGCATATGATGCCTGCCGTCAAGATGTTGCAGACGATGGTCCTTGATCATTTGGCGAAGGCAGCGCCATCACAGGTGGCCTGCGGTATAGAATACCCACATGACGGCCTAGGTGTACTGATGAGCCGCTGCGGTTTTTCTGTAGCATCATCGTCCTATCCCGTTCTCAAGCATCAGGATGGTGACGGCCAGCGCGGTTTGATGGTGTCGCTGGCAGCGCTGACCTTGCCGGATGCGCCTGTGACTCACGACACGTTGC
This sequence comes from Alphaproteobacteria bacterium, assembly GCA_023700945.1. Taxonomy (GTDB): domain Bacteria; phylum Pseudomonadota; class Alphaproteobacteria; order Micavibrionales; family Micavibrionaceae; genus Micavibrio_C. The sequence continues at coordinate 24,665 of JAMPXY010000003.1, forward strand.
TTGATTATTGTCGTCGTCAGGGGTTGTCTACGCGGTTTACTGATGCCGCTCAAACTGAGGACGGAGTGCTTCTTAACAGTGCTGATCCGTTGACTGCGGATGTTATGGTGCGCTGTGCCCCGGGCGTTCCGGAAGATAAAATACCGGTTGCTTCAAACGTGGGCATGGCTTTGCGTAATGTAGCCATCGTACAAAATGTGATGACTCATATTCAAGATACGGGGGCATCTCTTTATGTGCAGCATTGCGGTGTTGATCATATTTACGGCCATCGCGGCGATCATTGCGCCTATGAACATAGTCTGACCAGCTTGTTTGCGCAGGCAGGTGTTATGACTGTGCCTGTCTTTACGGGCGGGGACGCCGATATCGCGGCTATCCCGCTTGCGGCAAGCGTGGCCTTTGATAATAGCGTGATTATCACGAATCTCAGTGAAAGCAATTTCAGGGCGGGTGATCCTGGCGAGGCTGATTTCATCCGTGCCTTGGGGCAACATTCCGGTGTTGATTTCAATGTTTTTGAAAAGGCATCTCTTGACCATAAAACCTTGATTCAGGTTCTGCGTCAGGCTGGGCCGCAGTGGCTGGCATCGCTGAGGATCTGAGGTTTACTTATACATAATTCATTTTCACTCCTTCAGGTCTGACAGACAACTTTGGCCAAGAATAGGTAAGTCTGCTCTTTTTCTGCCCCATTCGTGCTTTATATTCCGGTGACCTTTGATTAGGATGGCCGCAGCCTAATCACAATTTTTCCGGGAGAGTCTTATGAGCAAAATCAAGGTTGATAATCCGATCGTTGAAATCGATGGCGATGAAATGACACGCATCATCTGGGCGATGATCAAGGAGCGCCTGATTTTGCCACATCTGGATGTTGATCTGAAATACTACGATCTCTCGATTGAAAATCGCGATGCGACCGAAGACAAGGTAACGGTTGAATCCGCCAATGCGATCAAGAAGTATGGCGTTGGTGTTAAATGTGCGACTATCACTCCTGATGAAAAGCGGGTTGAGGAATTTAATCTCAAAAAAATGTGGAAGTCACCGAATGGCACCATTCGCAATATTCTGGATGGTACCGTATTCCGTGAACCGATCATTTGCAAAAATGTACCGCGTTATGTGCCGGGTTGGGCCGCGCCGATTGTCATTGGTCGCCATGCCTTTGGCGATCAGTACAAGGCAACGGATGTAAAGATCCCCGGGCCCGGCAAGCTCACTCTGAATTACCAACCTGCTGATGGCGGCCCCTTGCAAAGCTGGGAGGTATTTGATTTCACTGGCCCTGGTGTGGCGATGGGGATGTATAACCTCGATGAATCAATTGAAGGGTTTGCCCGTGCCTGCTTCAACTATGCGTTGGCACGGAATTATCCACTGTATATGTCGACCAAGAACACCATCCTTAAACAATATGATGGTAAATTCATCGAGATATTCCAGCGCGTCTATGATCAGTCGTTCAAGAAAGATTTTGAATCCCGCAAGCTCTGGTATGAACACCGCCTGATTGACGATATGGTCGCCTTTGCGATCAAGTCGAATGGCGCGTTTGTCTGGGCTTGCAAGAACTATGATGGTGATGTCCAATCCGATGTGGTGGCACAGGGCTTTGGCTCGCTGGGGCTCATGACGTCGGTGTTGCTGACCCCGGATGGCAAGTGTGTTGAGGCCGAAGCAGCCCATGGGACCGTCACCCGCCACTATCGCCAGTGGCAAAAGGGTGAAAAAACCTCCACCAATCCGATTGCCTCGATTTTTGCCTGGACCAGAGGTTTGCAATATCGTGGCCAGTTTGATAGAACCCAGCGTGTTGTTGATTTTGCCCAAAATCTTGAAGCCGCCTGCATCGAAACCGTTGAAAACGGTTATATGACCAAGGATTTGGCGTTGCTGGTGGGTGAAAAACAACCGTGGCTGACCACCGAAGACTACATGGACAAGGTGGCGCTCCAACTTGAAACCAAACTCAGGAAAGCGGCATAAAGATGATCATGCGTAAAGCCCCCCGATATACTCAGGCCAGACGATTGGTGTTGGCGGCGTTGGTGGCGGCTTTATGCAGCGTCTCTCATGAAGCGGGTGCGGCCGAGGAGGAGACAATCCTGCGGCCGCCGCCGAAGCCGGCCAAAGCAGCCCGCGCAGCCGGGGTGATCAAGCCGGATAAAATTTATTTTGACGGCACGCATGTGGGCACCATGCAAACTCATGTGGCGAAATACGAAGATACCCTGATCGATATCGCCCGCCGCTATGATATTGGTTTTGTTGAGTTGCGAGCGGCTAACCCGGATGTTGATCCATGGATGCCGGGCGAGAAAACCAAGCTGACGATTCCGGCGATGCATATTCTGCCTGAAGGTCCGCGTCAGGGCATTGTTATTAATCTGCCGGAGATGCGTCTTTATGCCTATATGAAAGAGGGGCGCACACCCCTCTCGGCGCCGCGTGGGATAGGGCGTGATGGTCTGGAAACCCCCACCGGTACGACCTCGATTGTGAATAAACGTGAAAAACCTATCTGGCGACCGACCGCAAGAATGCGCAAGGAAGATCCTACCTTGCCCGAGGTTGTGCCCGCCGGTCCCGAAAATCCGCTGGGTGATTACATTTTGTACTTGGGATGGCCAGAATACGGCATTCACGGTACCAATAAACCTTATGGTGTTGGTCGTCGCGTCAGCAGCGGGTGTATCCGGATGTATCCGGAAGATATTGCCAAATTGTTCCCGCAGGCTCCAGTGGGTACGCCTGTAACGGTAGTGAATCAGCCGGTAAAAGTAGCGTGGATTGATGATGAGCTGTATGTCGAGGCGCACGCATCGCTGGCGCAGGCGAGTAAAATTGAGAATGAGGGGGGCTTACCCCATTACGAGATGACGGATGAAGATATGTCAGTCATTGTCCGTGCTGCTGGTGATTATGCACATCTGGTTGATTGGGCAACGGTACGACGTTTGATTCGTGAGCGGCCGGGTTATCCGGTAGCGGTGGCCAAGCGCCCGTCTGGCGCAGTCAAAGCAGCGGCTGATGTGGGCAAGAGATCATAGCAAGAATTTTTGCTATGACTTATTTCTAGACGAAGTGGAAATAGGTAATCGCCCCGATACCGTAGATCACGGTAACGTATAGCGGGGCTAATAGTAACCATGAACGCAATTCACCTGCCGTAAAGAAATAGCCGATACTGACAACCGCTGTGCAGGCCCATAACGGGATTGGTACAGTCAGTAGGAGGAACTGAAAGGCTTGGAAATCGGGGCCTTCAACGAAAGGGATCAAGTTAAACTTGGCAGCGAGGGCAATGATGGTCGGTACTGCAAAATAGCCGGCCGCATTCACCAGCAAAAATAAAACAACCTTGATGATGTTCAGTAGCATGACCTCAAGAACCCCTCTAATGCTGACCAGTGTACTACAACTGATTCTGAAAGAAAGGTGTCCTCCCAAAAGAAAACGACCCAGCTGATATCGGCCGGGTCGCCTCTTTGATAATCAGGCTTACGCCAAATTACTTGCGAACGCGTTGTTCGAACACGCGCGGTGCCGGAGCTTCTTCTTTTGCGCCCACGGTGCGGTTATCCGTGTAAGGAGCCGCAGTTTCGTAGGTGTAGTCAGCGTTGCGCTCGCCGCTTGCACAAGCGGAGAGAGCCAGAACTGTGCCAAGCAGGCAAACAGATAGGATTTTTTTCATAGTGATTTCCTCAATCTAGCGCTAGAGGGTTAATAAACAAAGATGATTCGCTCTCCTGAGGAGAGAAGAACCAGACATATATACACGAGTTGTGGCGAGAATAAAGACAGAATTTGATTTTTTTGTGTCTTACGTCAATAACTTATGATGTCATTAAACATAAGGCGCTTGTCAGCTCTTTTGCATCTGCTGCAGCTTGTTAAAATAGGCGTCAATCCCACTTACTAGCGCTCTTGCCATATTGTGGCGATATTCGGGTTTTGCCAACTGTTCGGCTTCACGCGGGTTGGACATAAACCCCATTTCGATCAGGACTGAAGGAATATCAGGGGCTTTGAGAACGGCAAAGCCAGCATAGCGATGGGGGTTTTCCAGCATCTTGATGCGCCCGTCATCAAGGTAGTTTACCAGTTTATTGGCGAAGAACCGTGACTGGTTCATTGTATCGCGCATGGTCAGATTTACCAGTATGGTGGCAACTTGTTCATCATCGGTGTTGAGGTCTAGTCCGGCAATCAGGTCAGCACGGTTTTCACGGTCAGCCAGCAGGGCGGTTTGTTCATCCGAGGCCTTGTCCGAGAGGGTATAAACCGAGGCGCCTTGAACATTGGCTTTGCCAATTGAGTCGGCATGCAAGGAGATGAACAGATCGGCATTGTGCTGCCGGGCAATCTCCACGCGCTTATAGAGTTTATGATAGATATCTTTTTCGCGGGTCAGGATTACTTTGTAACGACCTGTCTGCTCCAGTTCCTCTTTCAGGGTTTTGGCCATGCTCAGAGTAATATGTTTCTCGGAAATGCCGTTTGCCCCTAAGGCACCGGGATCAATCCCGCCATGGCCAGGATCGATAACGATCACGGACTTTTTGCCAGAGAGGGGCATTGATTTTTCTGGCGCTGCCGCTTGCGGTTTGCGCTCTGGTACAGGAACAGTGACATCAACCACTTGAGGCTCTATGGCTGCAATTTCAGTGTTCGCGGCCCCTTGTTGTTTGTTAGTCACCAGCGGTGCGGTGGGCTTGCGGGCGGGGATGGTGATTGGGCCAGGGAGGGTCTGCGAGGGATTTGATTCAGTGGCGGCAATCGGGGGAACTGCCATCTGTGCGGGTCGGCTTGTCCGTGAAGTTTCATTACTGGCGGTCGTGGCGCTGGTTTGGCCGGGAACCGGCAGTTTACCAAAGATGCGTCCGGCTTGCGCGTTGAATTCTGATTCACTGCTACGCTTGAAGTCGATCACCAAACGGTCTGGCTTATTGTGGATGGCATCGCGCGGTAGGATAAAAGCAGATGAAATAACGACTGGGTGCTGAAAATCAATCACAATCCGGGAAAGACCTGGCTGGAGTACACCTTGGCGGATCGATGTGATACTCGCCCCTTGCGGGCGACCGATATTGGTGGCGCGCCAGTCAAAACTTGGTAAATCAATCACCATTTGCCACGGATCGCGAATGGTCTGGACGCGAAAGGCCTGAACCTCACTCAATTCCACAACCATACGGATTTTATCAGGGTGACTGCCGAAGCGGATATTGTTCACGCTGAGGGCGTGAGCAGGCAGGCACATACCGAGCATTCCGGCCCAGAGAGTGATAAGCGTTATGATTCTGAAAAATAAAGACAAGCCACGTCCTTGATACACAATATAGAGTGATAAAGTTCCTTAACTAATCTAAGGAGTCCGTGGGCCTGCTGGCAAGGGGAAAGGCAAGAAAAACCACGATTTCTCTCTTTATCCTCTGGTCGGGGGCGCGGATCAGGCGAGATTCTTTTTGGTTGTGCTGCCGGGATGATCCCTGTATTGTCACATTCAAGCGATCCGTTGAGGCTTTAGCATTTTTAATAATCGAAAGAGTTTCGCTAGCAGCAACGGTGAAGTGGTACCTGTTTCGGCTTTGACAACAGGACCGGGAGTGGCTGGTTTTAGACCGCCTGTTTGATGCTGTTGCGATGAAAGCCTCCTCCTGAAGACAAGACTCCAAAGCCGCTCGACCGGGCCTCTTCATTGATTTTAACTTTAAAGCGCGCTTTTGCGCTGCTGTTCCGTGTATCGCTGACGGGTTGATGGCTGCATAGCGCCTAATTTGTCAGGAGATAAATTATGACAAAACGTATGTTGATTGATGCCACCCACGCCGAAGAAACCAGGGTGGCTGTCGTTGACGGCCATCGTTTGATGGATTTCGATTATGAAAGCAAGCATCGCCGCCAGTTAAAGGGCAGTATCTATCTGGCTAAGGTAACCCGGGTTGAACCCTCACTGCAGGCGGCTTTCGTTAATTTTGGTGGCAATCGCCACGGCTTTTTACCTTTTTCTGAAATTCACCCGGATTATTTCCGCATCCCCATTTCTGATCGTGAGGCCCTGCTGGCCGAACAGCGTGAGGAAATGGAGGCCCGCCGTCGTGCCGAGGAAGAGGAAGACCTTGAAGAGGATGCTGCCCGGGCAGCGGGCGTATCCCGCAAACCGGTTGTCGAGGAAGAAGACACTGTCGTTGATGAGGCGGTTGAAGAGGTCGGCGGTGAAAATCGAGTGATTTCTGAGGAAGAGGACAGTGGCGAAGATCAGCTTGATGATGTGGTTGCTGGCGATGATGATGAGGAAGAAGAGCCTCTCTTGCCAGTGAATATGCAGGCAGCCGTCGAGACAGAGGAGTTCGTGGCCGGTGCCGCAGAAGCAGCGGATGACGTTGAAGATGCTGAAGACGATGATCAGCCTGATGACGACTTTGCTGATTCTGATGACATGGATGATACCGAGTCCGATGATGATGAGTCCGGGGAAGAGTCCGCTGAAGAACTAGATGAAGATGAAAATGATGCTGTTGGTAATCGCATCCCCTCTGATGATGAAGAGGACATAGATGATAATATCGGTAACCTGAAAGCGGATGATGGCACCGATGCTAATGGCAACGAACAGGGCAGTGGCGAAGGTCGTGGCCGTGGCGGTCGTGGCGGCCGTGGTGGCCGTGACCGGTTCCGTGGTCGCAACGGCGGTCGTAATGGTGGTCGCAATGGTGGCCGTAATGGTGGACGGCGCATGGCAGCCAGTTCACGTCGGGTTGAAATGGTGGGCGGTGATATCGAAGGCGAGCATCCGGTACGCCCGTCACTGCGTCGGAATTATAAAATTCAGGAAGTAGTCAAGCGTGGTCAGATCATGCTGATTCAGGTCAGCAAGGAAGAGCGCGGTAACAAAGGGGCTGCGGTGACAACCTATTTGTCGTTGCCGGGCCGCTATTGTGTTTTGATGCCAAACTCCCCGCGTGGCGGTGGTGTTAGCCGCAAGATCGCCAGCTATGAAGAGCGCAAACGCATGCGTGAACTGCTTTCGGATCTTGAAGTACCCGAAGGTATGTCGGTGATCATGCGCACAGCCGGGGTGCAACGGAACAAGGCAGAAATCAAACGTGATTTTGATTACCTGCTCAAATTGTGGACAGGTATTCGTGACCTGACCTTGCAATCGTCGGCCCCAGCGTTGATCCATGAAGAGGGCACGCTGATTCGTCGTACCATCCGCGATATTTATTCCCGCGATCTGGAAGAAATTGTTGTGGCCGGTGATGAAGGCTTCAAACTGGCGCGTGATTTTATGCGCATTCTGATGCCCTCGCATATCAAACGGGTCAAGCAATACCGCGATGAGACCATCCCGCTGTTCCACCGTTATCAGGTTGAAAGCCAGATCACGGCGATGGGTGAGCCTTCGGTTACGCTTAAATCTGGCGGTTATTTGGTGATCAACCCGACCGAGGCGTTGGTATCGATCGACGTCAACTCCGGTAAGGCAACCAAAGAGCGCCATATCGAGGAAACCGCCTTGAAAACGAACCTTGAGGCGGCTGATGAAGTGGCCCGCCAGTTACGGTTGCGCGATCTGGGTGGTTTGGTTGTGATCGACTTTATTGACATGGAGGACCGCCGCAACAACGCCAAAGTCGAACGTCGCCTGAAAGAAGCCCTGTCCAATGACCGTGCCCGCATTCAGGTCGGACGGATTTCGATGTTTGGTTTGATGGAACTGTCCCGTCAACGCCTGAACCCCAGCTTGACTGAAGCGCAGTTCCAGAAATGTGCGCATTGTGAAGGGATTGGTTATGTCCGGACGATTGACTCGGCCGCAATTATTGCGCTGCGCGCTCTTGAGGAAGAGGGAATTCGCGGTCGTTCGGTTGAGGTTATTTTGCAATTGCCGAATGATGTGGCGATTTACATTCTGAATAACAAACGTGGCATGCTTGATGATATCGAGCGTCGTTACGGCTTCCGCATCATGATCCGGATTGATGAATCGTTGGCTCCGGATAATCATAAAATTGATCTGGTCCGTGGAACCCCGGTGATTTCAGTTTCAGCCAATCATGTGTCTGGTGATAGCGCTGTTGTTTCTGAAGATTCGGATGAAGATGATGTTATTGAAGAGGATGTCGGTGAAGATGACCGTTCCTCATCAGATGAAAGTGGTGAAACCCGTGAGGGTCGTGACCGTCAGGATCGCAGTCGCCGCCGTGGTCGTCGTGGGGGGCGCAATCGTCGCGACCGTGAAGATCGTCCACAGAACCGTGACCGGACAGCCGGTGGTGACGATGTTGTTGCCGTGACCGAAAATGCGGGTGAGGGGTTTGCGGAATCCGTTACTCCAGTTGCTGAAGGGCATGTTTCTGGCGAGGGCCCACGTGAAGAACGCGGTGATCGTGGTCGTCGTGGTCGGTATGGCCGTGGTCGTGGGGGCCGTGGCCGCACGGGCCGCGAACGTGAAGATCGTCCGGCGGTCCCATCGGATTCGGTCTCCGTTTCGGAGACTCAGGAGGCAGCCCCGCGCTCACCGCGTCATCCGCGTGAGGAGCGTAGTGATCAGCCGCTGCAGCCTGCCAATGAAACACCGGCGCCGGTTCGTGAGCGTACACCCGAATCTTCAGGCGTAAAGATTGTTAGCCGTCCGGCAGCTGTCCGGAGCGTTGTACAGGAAAATACCCCGGCCCAGCCCAAAGATTATGAAGTCGTCAATGCGCCGCCTTCGGAAAAGAAAAAGGGCTGGTGGAATCGTCTGGTTGAAAACTGAACGACTCTTCGCAGTGTAAAATATAAGACGCCCGGTTATTTTTTAACCGGGCGTTGTACTTGCTAGAGCGGATTATGCGCGGGCCTTTGCCGGGATAGATCAAATTGAATCGATTATTTACACGGCCTTTACCTGTTTTTGCGTAAAATAAAGAGAGATTTAAAGAATTCGTTCACTCTCGAGAGGCCGGGTTATTTAGCCCCGCAACTGTCCTTGACCCGTGTTTCCATGACGGGGTGAATGGATTGTCCCCCTTAGCCACCAGCATTATGCTGGTGGCTAATTTTTTTGTTGGGCTGTTGTTATACATCAGACGGGGGGTGCTTTCATTTTCAAGCCATTTATGGCTAAATACAGGGTAACCAAGGAGATTTCGATGCGCCGTCTTTTTATTCTGTCCGCAGCCCTGCTCAGTTTATCACTTCCGGCTCATGCTGAGAGTGAAGTCCGGCAATTGGCGGCCAAGGATAATCCGCATATCCAAAAAGCACAGGAGAAGGCGGTTGAGATTGCCAAGAGCTTCACTGAACAGGAAATTGCCAATCTGGAAGTGGTCAAAGATGGTTTTGGTATCATCCGCAGTGTTCGCACCACCGGAAAAATTGTTGAGAAAACGGTCAAGCAGTGTGGCAAGGATAATCCTGACATGAAAGACCAGATGACCTCTGGCTTCAATGACTGGCAAACCGGGGTCATGACGGTTTTGGCGGCTAAGGAAAAAGATATGAAAGCGGCGATTAACGATGGACGTTTTAGTAAACCCAAGGATGTGCAGTCTTTCCTCGATTTGATTGATAAAGCAGCACAAAAGGCTGATGATAATCGCAGTACTGGAATCAAAATTATCAGTACACCCTCTTCTTGCGAAGGTTTGCTCAAAACGATGAACGGGAGCGCCGGGAAGCTTGAAGAATTGCTCGGTGCCGTTGCTTTCCCTGTGGCTGAACTCAAATCCAGGCCTGCGCCACGCAAGGCTGGAGGGCACGAGTGAAAATCCTTCAGGTGATGGCGGGCGCAGCCCAAGGCGGCGCTGAAACGGCCTTTGTCGATATGTGTATTGCCCTGCATGAAGCGGGTGAAGATATAGAAGTAGTCACACGAAAAAATCCTGCTCGTCAGGCGCGGCTTGAAGCTGCAGGCCTCAAGGTCCATATATTGCCGTTTGGCGGTTTGGTAGACATTTTTACTACCTTGCGCATGCGTAAGATCATTCGTGAATTTAGGCCGCACATTATACAGACCTGGATGTCGCGTGCTGCCCAGCGTACGCCGCGCTGGTCGGCCTCTGAGGATATTCCACGCTATCTGGTGGTGTCGCGTCTTGGCGGTTATTACAAGGCGGCTCATTTTAGCCAGACCGATTACTATTCGACAATCACGCCTGATATTCGCCGCCATCTGGTGGAGGCGGGTGTGCCTGATTATAAGATTCGCCATATCAATAATTTTGCCGAACTGGAATCGGCGGGGGTGCCGCTTGATCGTGCCACACTGGATACTCCTGAGGATGCCCCGCTTTTATTGGCGCTAGGGCGCTTGCATCAGGCCAAGGCCATGGATGTCTTGCTGCGGGCCGTGGCTAAAGTGCCAGGCGTTTATTTATGGATTGCGGGTGAAGGGCCAGACCGTGCTGCGCTCGAGGCTGAATCGACCGCACTGGGTTTGGATGGCCGAGTCCGCTTTTTAGGGTGGCGTGATGATCGTGCCGCTTTGTTTACCACAGCGGATGTTTGTGTTTTCCCATCTCGCTATGAACCGTTTGGCACTGTATTTGTGCAGGCATGGGCGCAAAGGGTGCCTTTGATCACCACCGCCTCGGACGGGCCGCGCCAGTATGTACATGACGGGGAAGACGGGCTGATGGTGCCTGTGGATGATGTTGAGGCATTGGCGGCGGCGATTGGCCGCGTGGTCTCTGATCCCGTTTTGTGCGCTCAGCTGACGGAGAATGGCTTTCGTCGTTATCAGGAGGAGTTCACCAAGGCTCGGACCGTATCGGCCTATCTTGCCTATTATCATGAAATCTTGACGCGTGAAGGGCTGACAACCTTGGCCTAGGCCGCGGATGATTTTCATTTGCCAATCGGGTGGGCCCTGTGTAAAATCAGATTATCCAGTTAAAAAATTGAGAAAATCCCAAGTTACCGGACAAACGGGCGCCGTTGTTATAAAAGGCATGGGGGGTTGTGTGTTTTTCTTCAATTCTGGAACCGCATGTGTCATAATGCGGGAATAAACAAGGGTGAAAAGCCCGAATAAAACTGACTATAAAAAAGTAATGTTGCGGATAATGGTGGAGAAGAAGGTGTCTGATCCCGATAAACAAGGCCTCGATATGCAAGCTGCGGCTGTGACAGCCCCGCCGATGACGGCTGGCTTTGCTTCCGCAGCGGCACCTGCTGAGCCTGAAGAATCGGAGACCAAGCAAGAGGCGCGTAAGTCGCTGATGCGCCAGCTCTCTGAACATTGCGCCAGTATGCTGGCCAGTATGCGCGGCGGGACGACCCGTCGTTTTCATGCGCAAGGCGATGCTGATTTTGACAATCCATATAAAAAACTCTGGTTCTCTCAAGGCCTCGGCCCCCGCGGGTGCGGTGTCGCTGATTGTGGTAACTGCATTACGCTCGCTGGAACGGTCAAGCGCCCGGTAACGGACGCGCAGATTGCTGTCATGGTCAAAGCGGCGCTGGAACGTAAAGATCCACCGTGGGAAACAATTTATATGTTCAATCACAAGGGTAAGCCTGATCTGGTGATGGCCCAGCGTGTGCAGAATGTCATCAACCAGATGGGGGTTGGTCACCGCATCAGCGCCTGCGTTGATCCGACAAAATACCCAGCTTCAGAAAAAGACTTCGATAAAATGTTGCGTGATATGTTCCGTCGCGCCAGTAATGGCGAAGGTGAATCACAGCGTCCGGGCTTTACGGCGGCACGCAACCAGCGTCCGGGCTTTACGGCGGCTCCGGCCTGAAATTCTTGTCTCAGACTTCTAAGCTTTCAAAGCATGCAGACGGCGCAATAGCAGCGCCAGCAGGATAATCGCCCCGGCCTGATGCAGGGCGGCGAGGGGGATCATGACTTGTGATAAAATTGTTGCCACGCCGAGACCTGCTTGTAGCAGCACCATGCCGATCAGTGCAAAATCCCGCACCCGCCAGCCTAAAGCCAAAAGGCCTGCTGCACTCAATAACGCCAGATAACGATGGACAAACTGCACGGCTGCCGGAGCGTGCAGGGCATTGACCCAGACCGGAGCATTAAAAGTCAGTTCAGGTGGAATCCAATGTTCATTCATTTTGGGGAAGGTGTTGTAAATCATGCCGCCATCAAGGCCCGCAGTGAACGCGCCCCAGACCATGGTCAGCGCCAGCAGTCCTAACATGGCCCAGCCATGGTAATGCAGGCCCCGGCTGACAGGGGGGGATGGTGGCCGTTTGATGAAATCAAGGGCAATCCACCACATCAGGCTGAAAATTAGTACCGCCAGCCCGAGATGGGCGGCCAGACGAAAATGGCTGACGGCGGGGCGATCAACCAGCCCGCTTTTGACCATGTACCAGCCCATAAAGCCTTGTGCCCCGCCTAAGGCAAGAATCCCGATTAGCTTCCAGCCGTAACCGGCAGGGATTTGCCGCCGTACCCAGAACCACAGTAATGGCAGGGCAAAGAAAATCCCGATCAAGCGCCCGAGCAGGCGGTGGGCCCATTCCCAGACATAGATTCTCTTGAAATCCTCGAGGTTCATCCAGAAATGCTTATGCGCGAATTCCGGGGTTTCCCGGTAGAGGTCAAATTCCTGCTGCCAGTGTTCTGCGCTGAGAGGCGGTAAGGCCCCGGCCACCGGTTTCCACTGCGTGATGGAAAGGCCGGATTCAGTCAGGCGGGTGACGGCTCCCACCACCGCCATGGCTAACACCATGAAACAGCACAATAAAAGCCAGTTACGAAGGGCTGTATGCGAGGTGTCTGACATGATTCTGGACTTCGGGTTAAGGGTTGCGCTAGTGATATAGGATCAAAAACAGAGCTTCAAGAACTCTTCGTAACAGGCAGGGTTAATATGGCGGACACTCCTAGTAATTTTCTCAAACGTAACTTGACGGCCTTGGTATTGACCACGGCGGTTGGCAGCTTGGCGGCGGTGGTGCTCAAGGATGCCTGGGATCATGATCAGCAACGTCAGGCGGTGTTGACTGGGATTGCGCAGGCGGATGTCAGTACTGCTGTGTGCCCGGGGGTTTCGCCCGCACCGGATCTGGCCCTGACCATGGCGCCGTTATTGGCGGTGCAAGACCGCATGACCGAAGCTGTGGCACAGGACTGGATTCAAGGGGCGCTCGTCAAGGGGTTGAGCTTTGCTTTCTGCCCGTTGGCGCAGGGTACAACCTCGTTTGAAATGGTGCGTGATCAGGCGGGCCGCGATCTGTCGGTGCTGAAAATCAATAGTGCGGCCACGGATCTGCAGCAACAGGCGGCAGTCTTGCAATTTCTTAAGGAATTCAACGCTAGCAGTGTGGGGCTCTCTCATAATAACAAGGTTGAGGCTGATCCGCGCCTGACTGGCTATATGCCGGGACGTTTGCCCGTCGGGACGGATTTGTCATGGGGTGTACCCAAGGCCGAGCGCCTGACATTAACGATTCCTGCGCGTTAGTCCCTTCTTTTTCTGGTGACTTTGAGTACGCGACCTTGTCAAATCGCGCTGATGGGTTATATAGCGAGGGCAGTTTTTTAGTCTTTTGAGCAGCAGGGAGCCATCATGGATCGACATGTTACCGATGTAGTTATTATCGGGGCGGGCCCGGTGGGGCTGTTCGCTGTTTTTGAACTGGGACTGCTCGATCTTAAGGTGCACCTGATCGATATTCTTGATCGTCCTGGTGGTCAATGTGCCGAACTCTATCCCGAAAAACCGATATACGATATTCCGGCTTGGCCGCTGATCACAGGTCAGGAACTCACCGATCGTTTGATGGAGCAGATCAAGCCGTTTGACCCGGTTTTCCATTTTGGCCAGATGGTCGAAGGTTTACAGAAACGAGAAAATGGTTTTTGGGAAGTCAGTACCGATGCAGGCACCGTGATCGAGGCCAAAGTAGTGGTGGTGGCGGCGGGTGGCGGTTCGTTTGTGCCCAAAAAACCGCCGTTGCCAGGTCTTGAGTCTTACGAAGGGCGATCGGTTTTCTTTGCCGTGCGCAAAATGGAACAATTTCGCGGTAAGCGTTTGATGATTGCCGGCGGCGGGGATTCGGCCCTGGACTGGGCATTGAATCTCCAGCCGGTTGCAGAGAGAATAACGCTGGCTCATCGCCGCGATGAATTTCGCGCCGCCCCTGACAGTGTCAATAAAATGAGGGCGCTGGTCGCCGCAGGCAAAATGGATCTGGTGATCGGCAATCTCAAAGGATTGTCCGGGGCCGAGGGCCAGCTTGATGGTGTTATTATCAGCGACGCCGAAGGTCATGAAACCAAGCAAGATTGTAATGCCTTGCTGGCGTTTTATGGGTTGACCATGAAATTGGGGCCAGTTGCCAACTGGGGGCTGCAGTTACATGAGAATCTGATACCCGTGGACACGGAAAAATTTGAAACCTCGATTCCAGGAATTTTTGCCATTGGTGATATCAATACCTATCCCGGCAAGCTCAAATTGATTCTATCAGGCTTCCATGAGGGGGCCTTGATGGCGCAGCAGGCGTTTCGTTATGTCTATCCTGAGAAGAAACTGCGTTTTCAGTATACAACCTCCTCAAGCGCGCTGCAGGAAAAGCTAGGTGTAGCCTCGGCTGCCTGAGCGTGGCACAATACGGACGGCGGCAATTCACCGGGGGCCTGTTATGGCGGCATATGACGTAACCGATTCAGCAATCAAGGGCTATGCTCTGGTCTGGCAGGAGCGCCGTTACCTGTTCAAGCTGGCAATCTTTCCGTTGCTGATCAAGTTTACCTGCGCGATGACCGTGATTATCAATGGCCTTGAATTTGATTTTGCCAAACAGGCTTTGCTGATGTTGCCGTCATATATCGCCGATGGTTGGGTGATGTCGCATCTGGTACGTCTGATTTATCTTGATCAACGCTGGCCGTTCCGTCCGTCCGGCCATGCCCAGAATGATATGGCGGCCTTACGCGACCGGGCCGGGGGCATTATGGGCGGCACCATCTGTTTTACCCTGATTGAATTCCTTAAAACTGGTTATGTGGGCATTTTTTTCAATATTATGGTGCCACCGGGTACGACACCGGGGACTATGCCGCCTGCGGTGCCGCCTACTGATAGTCCGACATCTCTTGTGGCGGCGGTTCTGGCGCTGGGGCTGATGATATTGACGATCTGGGCCGTGCGTTATCTTTGGCTGTATATTCCGGTGGCGGCGGGTTTTTCAGGGCGGGATTATCTCAAGCGGGTTGGTGGTCTGGTTGGTTCGATCCGCTTGCTCGGGGCCTGGATGATTTGTGCGATACCGCTCTTGTTCAGTTTTATTCTGGTGATCAGCATGTTGCTGGCGCCTTTTCAAACCCCGCAAGGTCTGCCGCCAGCACTTGATTTCCTGATGAACGGGCTGCGGGTGGTGGTATCGATGGTTGCAGGTCTGATTACCACAGCCGGCATGGCCAGTGTTATTCGTTCAATGTACGCTGAGAAAGCCTAAGTGAGCATTATGGCTGGCAGAATAACCTGCGCAAAGTTGCCACCAGTATTTTGATCCGTTTATCCGCGATTTTGTAATATAGAAAATGTCCTTCGCGCCGTGACTGGATGATTCCTTCGTTCTTGAGAGCGTTTAGGTATTGCGAAATCTGGGATTGGCTCGCTCTATCGGATTCCGCCGTAACAATATCTCCGGCGCTCATTTCGCCATTGTCAATCAAGGTGCATAAAATTGACAGGCGCAAGGGATGCCCGAGAATTTTCAGCATTTTCAGAGCATCTTCCATGTTTTCAGCATGTCTTTCGCTTTTTTTCATGTAGACCCCTTTCTTTTATATTAAAAAAATTTAATTAATAATATTATAATATAAAGAGGAGATTGAGTATGACAAAAGATTATCAACAGATTACCCAAGATATTTCGGCCTATACAGCCGAGTTGCGCAAGGCTGTGCCTGATACGATGAATGGTTTTTATGCTTTGGCCAAGGCGGCGACAGCCCCGGGGGTTTTGGATGAAAAGACCAAGGAGTTGATTGCTCTTGCTATCGGGGTGTCGACTCGGTGTGATGGCTGCATTGGTTTTCATGCCAAGGCGTTGGTGAAATTGCAGGCAACGCGTGAAGAGCTGGCAGAAATATTGGGGATGGCTGTTTATATGGGTGGTGGCCCGTCACTGATGTATGCCGCAGATGCGCTGCGTGCCTATGATCAGTTTTCTGGCAAGGGGGCATAAGATGCAAGCAATCAGGGTTGTTGTCAGATCGCAACCCTGAGCCGCCTTAATTTTTATTGTAACGTCAATTGGGCCTGCGCATATTTGTATTCGCCAGGCGTGATAATGCGCTGTGAGTCGACATAGACCGAATGCAGCTTGCCTTCGAGATTGTGTGCCCAGAAATCAAGAAAGTTATGCAACACCGGATAACGCGGCGCGATATCCATCTCGTTCCAGATGAAGGTTTGCAGCAGGCGCGGATTATCCGGCATGTGGTAGATGATCTCCGCCAAGATTAAACGGTAGTCCTTAATAAATTCGGCTTTTAGCCCGTTCCACTCTGTCATTGTCACCTTGTCCCGTTTTCTGCGGTTTCCCAGTTGTGGATTATTTCCGACCCACACCGCCATTTTCCCATATAAATTTTACAAAGTTGTTAATTTCCAGTGGTTTACCAGATCGATGACAATGGTAGTGCCCAAACAGGAAAGACTTGAAATATGCGGCCAATTACCCTACATACTTGGCACTCACAGATGTTGAGTGCTAACAACGCCCCTAATTCTGTGAATTTGTTAATTTTATCAACCCTTTAAGGAGGATTGACCTATGAGTGTGAAGTTCCGCCCCCTGCATGACCGCGTCATGCTGCAACGTGAAGAACCCGAAACCAAAACCGCCAGCGGCATTATTATTCCCGATTCCGCCACCGAAAAACCGATGAAGGGTAAGGTCGTGGCTGTGGGCTCTGGTCTGCGCGATGAATCCGGCAAGCTGATCCCGCTTGATGTGAAAGCTGGTGACGTGGTGTTGTTCTCGAAATGGTCGGGCACAGAAATCACGATGGATGGCGAAGAATACCTCGTCATGAAGGAAAGCGACATTATGGGCGTTCTCGCCGCGTAATCTAATTCAAACGTTTCAAGGAGAAACAGAATGACTGCAAAAGATGTAAAATTCCGCGGCGAAGCCCGTGAGAAAATGCTGCGCGGCGTTAACACGCTGGCTGATGCTGTAAAAGTAACGCTGGGCCCCAAAGGTCGTCTGGTTGTACTGGAAAAATCTTTTGGCGCACCGCAAGTGACCAAAGACGGCGTAACCGTGGCCAAACAGATCGAATTGAAAGATCGTCACGAAAACCTCGGCGCACAATTAGTGCGTGAAGTCGCCAGCAAGCAAAACGATATTGCCGGTGACGGCACCACCACCGCAACCGTTCTGGCCCAAGCGATCATTCGTGAAGGCGTCAAGGCTGTGGCGGCAGGCATGAACCCGATGGATCTGAAGCGCGGTATCGACAAGGCCGTCGGTGTGGTTGTGGAAGATCTGAAAAAACGGACCAAGCCGGTGAAGGACAACAGCGAGATCGAACAGATTGGTCTGATTTCTGCCAACGGTGACGCTGAGATCGCCCAGAAAATTGCCGAGGCGATGAAAGTCGTTGGTAAAGAAGGCGTGATCACGGTTGAAGAAGCCAAATCACTGGAAACCGAGCTCGAGACCGTTGAGGGCATGCAGTTTGACCGCGGTTACCTCTCCCCGTATTTTATCACTAACGCTGATAAAATGGTTTGCGAGCTGGAAAGCCCGTACATCCTGCTGTCGGAAAAGAAAATTTCCAACCTGCAATCGATGCTGCCGGTTCTGGAAGCTGTGGTACAGAGCGGTCGTCCGCTGCTGATCGTGGCTGAAGATATTGAAGGTGAAGCGTTGGCGACTCTCGTGGTCAACAAACTCCGTGGCGGCCTCAAAGTTGCGGCAGTCAAGGCACCGGGCTTCGGTGATCGTCGCAAGGCGATGCTGGAAGATATGGCGATCCTCACCTCTGGTCAGGTTGTCTCCGAAGACCTCGGCATCAAGCTCGAAAACGTCACCATTGATATGCTCGGTCAGGCGAAAAAAATCCGTATCACCAAGGATGACACCACGATCATCGATGGCGCGGGTAAAAAAGCCGAGATTGATGCCCGCTGTGACCAGATTCGTGCGCAGGTTGAGCAAACCTCGTCGGATTATGATCGTGAGAAACTGCAAGAGCGTCTGGCTAAACTGGCCGGCGGTGTCGCCGTTATCCGCGTCGGTGGTGCTTCTGAGGTTGAAGTGAAAGAGCGTAAAGACCGTGTTGATGACGCTGTCCACGCCACGCGCGCAGCTGTCGAAGAAGGTATCATCGCTGGTGGTGGCGCGGCCCTGCTGTACTCCACAAAAGCGCTGGAAGGCCTCAAAGGCGACAACCGTGATCAGGAAGTCGGTATCGACATTATCCGTCGTGCGATCCAGGCCCCGGTTCGTCAGATCGTTGAAAACGCCGGTGTTGAGGGTTCCGTCGTCGTTGGTCGTATGCTCGATCAGAAAGACAGCAACTACGGTTACAACGCTCAGACCAACGAATATGTTGATCTGGTCAAAACCGGTATCGTTGATCCGGTTAAAGTTGTCCGGACAGCGCTGCAGGATGCGGCCTCGGTTGCGGGTCTGCTGATTACCACCGAAGCCATGGTCACGGAAGTGGCTGACGAAGGCAAAGCCGGTGCCGGTAGCGGTATGGGCGGCGGCGGTATGGGTGGTATGGGCGGTATGGATTTCTAATCCACTGCTTTCCACATAAAAATGATTATAAAGGGCTGCCGCGAGGCGGCCCTTTTTCTTGTGCAGTGGGGGATAATCATATAAACGCTAGAGTAACCAAGAATGGCAGCAGGGGGTGAGCGCTATGGGATTATCTTTACGTTTTATGTCAGGTCTTGCTTTTATGTTTATGGGTGTTGCCCACGCAGGGGATCCGGTTGCTGTCGAATGTGAGAGAGCGGGCGGCAATAATAGCATGGTGATGACGTTGACCCGCAACGATAATGGTACATATCAAATTACCTACGATGGCCCACCATCTCTTCCTTATATTGATCTCCATAGCAATTTCAGAGCTAGTGGTTTTGTGGTTGAAGGTGCGGCTGATTGTGAATTTAGGGAGGGTGAACCCACAGTTCTGCGTTGTCTAGGTCAGGGACAGATCAAAGGCGTATTTGAAGTGACATTACACGGAGATACTCGCATGAGTATTGATCAGAATATTCGAACAAAGGTTTGGACGGCAACATATGCACGGGGCAAGGCGGATACGACACCAGTAAGGACAGTCAGTGTCACAGACCGTAGAACTGGCGAGCGCCAGACTCGTATTTTTTCCAATCATTTTACTATTCCGGAGATGACGTGCACTCATAAATAACGCATGTGCCAAAGTTTTTGGTGATCAGGTTTTCGTGCTGTCCGGAGCCAGATTAGTCGGGTCTAGACGCAATCTTTATGCCAGTAGGGGTGCTTGTTAGGTTTGCCGGTCATCAGAATTTGCAGATGCTGAACGTGCGTGGTGCCATCAGGGTCAACTACCGGACGGATTCGCAGGGTGGGCTCGATATCGCGGGCGGATAGAAAGAAATGTTGGGCAATCGATTTGCCCAGTTCGCCGCATTGACTCAGCATAATCATGTGCTGGGCTGATTCCTTACTGATACCCAAATCATTTTGCAACATTGCCAGATCATCGAGGTTCACTGGCAATATCGGGTTTTCAACCATCACTGAAAGGTTGGCCTGTCCGTGGGGCAAGGGGGTTAGATAGGTGGTGCAGGCACCCTCCGGCGAGAGATCTAACAGACCCATACAGCCCTCAGGCAGCAAGGGAGCCTGAGTGAAGGTCAGGGTTAAGGAGGTGTCACCCGCACCAAACAGGCGACCCGGTAAAGTTTTTTTATGGGTTTCGGCAAAAGAATTTTCCATGGGAGGTATTATATTATGGAAATAATAAATAGTCAATAGCACTTATCTTCTTGAAAAGATTATTATTATGGTGCTGTTGAGTGCAATTAAATCTGGCCTTGAGGAGAGTAAATGCCTGAATTACCTGAAGTGGAAACGGTATGCCGCGGGCTACGACCAGTCGTGACGGGACAAGTGATTGCCCGGGTGGCTGTGCGCCGTCGGGATTTACGTCACCCTTTTCCTGCAGGCCTCAAGCGTCATCTGGAATCACGGCGCATGATGAGCATCACGCGCCGCGCTAAATACATTTTGATTCACCTCGATAACGGCTACGTGCTGGTTATACATCTGGGTATGAGTGGGCGGCTTGTTCTTTATCCCGCCTCTTACAAACCGAAAACACATGACCATTTTATTTTGTACCTCGCTGATGGCCGACAGATTGTTCTCAACGATGCGCGCCGCTTTGGTTTGGTAGATCTGGTGGCTGTAGACGATCTTGATTCCCACGGCTTGTTTTCTCATCTAGGGCCGGAGCCGCTCTCCAGAAATTTTTCAGGAGCCGTTCTGGGGCGGGCGCTGGCTGGGCGGACAGCCGCGATCAAGCAGGCCATCATGGATCAGCGTCTGGTGGTAGGAGTCGGAAATATCTATGCCAGCGAGGCCTTGTTTCAGGCTGGGATTGATCCCCAGATCCCAGCGGGGATGTTGCGCCCGGCCCAGTGTGCGGCGCTGGCCGGGTCTATCAAAAAAGTGTTGCAACAGGCGATCAAGGCCGGGGGCAGCACTTTGCGCGACCATCGCCAGGCTACAGGGGAACAAGGCTATTTCCAGCATCACTTCATGGTTTATGATCGTGCCGGGGCACCGTGTCCGCGTTGTTCGTCAGGCGGCTGCGAGCAGGCCCGGATTGTGCGTATCATACAAGGCGGGCGGGCCAGTTTTTATTGCCCGGCCTGCCAGAAATGAATCTAACCATGAGATTTTACATTATAATTTTCACAATCCTTGGTTTATGTATGCCGGGGGCGATCATACGGGGGCAGGCGCAGACGCTAGGAGCCGAGAACCCGCATGGCACAATGTTTTTCTACACCTTGAATGATGTGCCCGTGATGCCGGGCCTGCGTGAATTGAGTGATGAAGCCCTGCATTTCGATAAACCTGAGGGCCGGATTGTTGCCGCGACCGCAATTAGTGAAACTGTAAGCCCCGCGGCCGTGCGCGCATTTTATGCCCGGGTGCTGCCAGAACTGGGTTGGCGTCCCGAGGGGGAGGGGAGCTTTTTACGGGGATCAGAGCGTCTGCGCCTGAATATTCAGGCCGCAGAAGGGGTTAGCATCATACGCTTGCAGGCCGCCCCGCGGTAAATCGCGGTTTTTTCGGGGAAAAGTCGAGAAAGACAGGGTTTTCAGAGGTTTAACTTGTGAATTGTTTAGCTTGACAAGAGGGCCCGGCTGCGCGTAAAACACAGGTCTCGCACGGATCCCCGGACGTTAAAAAATAAGGCTGGCGGCGACTTTGCGACTGAAAAATTCGATTTTAATGATCAAAAGCCGGAGATAATCTCCAGGGCTTTATGTTAAAGGGTTAAACATGGCAAACCATACCTCTGCAAAACAACGCATTCGCCGCAACGCGCGTCGGGCTGACATCAATGGCTCACGCATGAGTGCGATCCGCACCTTCGTCAAGAAAGTGGAGACAGCGATTGCTGCTGGCAATGTCCAGGATGCAGAGGCAGCCTACAAAGTGGCACAGCCGCAATTGATGCGCGGTATGGCCAAGGGCTTGCTGCATAAGAACACCGTTGCGCGTAAAATGTCGCGCCTGAGCGCCCGGATCAAAGCCCTGAAATAATTTTCAGGACTTCGTCGGACGAAGCGGGAAGTTCAACAACGAATTTCCAAAATTTTAAAAGACATGGGTGACCATGATTACTCGAAGCGTGAGCTTCGAAGGGATAGTGCTGTCTGTGTGTGTGATTGTTCGCGAATATTTCTTTTTGATTTTTTGTTGAGCGGATCGCGTGGACAAATAAAAAAATTGGCGTTAGTGTTTTTTTTAACTCTGGAACTTTTTATCGTGTGGGTTTGCGTGAAGGCTCTGCGATAGATCTGCAAAGAAAGCCGCGTCTTAAAACGCGCCCTTGTGGATCGCTACTCTGGCCAAGCCCTCATTGAGAGGTGGAGGCAGAGCGACTGAATGTAGGAGAACAAGGAAGGGACTTTGTCATCGTGCGCTGTTCATACTCGTGAAAATGAATATGAAACAAGCCTTTGATTTTTTCGCCTGCTAACTGTGACAAGAAGCAATACCGGAACAGATGATAACGGATAGACCCCGTTTTCGCTGAACCCTGTTTCTTGGCCTGTGACCTTGGTTTCTTAAGAAGACTGCTTATGTAGACAACGACTTGTATCTAGTGGGAGAACTGAACAACATGTCATCTGAATCTGTGGGAACCGCTGCTGTCACTGCCTTCAGGAAAGATAAATTCCAGAATGATTCCTATACACCGACACAGGACATTATGGATCTGTGGAATCAGGTTCATGGTGAGTTGCGTAATGAATTCGGTGAAGCCGTTTTCCGCAGCTGGTTGAAACCACTGACCTTACAGGCGTCTTACCATGGCACCCTTGAGGTTTCGGTTCCCACACGTTTCATGCGCGACTGGATCCAGTCGCACTATGCTGCCAAAATTCTCGAGATGTGCACGCAGCGCCATGCCGATATTCGCCGTTTGGAAATCGTTGTGGTGCAAAGCGCGATGATGACTGATAGCCAGAACCAAGAAGAAGCGCAAAAGCCCAAGGCCAACCAGAATGTCAATGCGGTAGCGCAGGAACTGCAAGAAATATCGTCACCGTTTGATCCGCGCTTTACCTTTGACACATTTGTTATAGGTAAGCCTAACGCGCTGGCGCATGCCGCGGCGAGCCGGATTATCGAATCGGCCAATGTCCCGTTCAATCCGTTGTTTATTTATGGCGGCGTCGGGCTGGGTAAAACCCACTTGATGCATGCGATTGGCTCAGCGATGCGCCAGAAATATCCGGAAAAACGGGTTATTTACCTCTCGGCTGAAAAATTTATGTACCAGTTCGTCAAATCGTTGCGCGCCAAGGATATGATGAGCTTTAAAGAGGCCTTCCGTTCGGTTGATGTTCTGATGATGGATGATATCCAGTTCATTAGTGGCAAGGAACAAACTCAGGAAGAGTTTTTCCATACTTTCAATGCACTGGTTGACCAGAACAAACAAATTGTGATCTCGGCTGACAAGGCACCATCCGATTTGCTTGGTCTGGAAGAGCGTTTGCGTTCCCGGCTGGCCTGGGGTCTGGTCGCGGATATTCAGCCCAGCACTTATGACTTGCGTCTGGGAATTCTCGAATCCAAGCGTGGCTTGCTCAACGCGAATATTCCGGATGCCGTGCTTGAGTTCCTGGCTCTGAAGGTGACTTCAAATATCCGTGAACTGGAAGGGGCCTTGAACCGAATCGTGGCTCACGCTGATGTGACCAAGCAATTGATTACGCTCGAATCAACGCAGGACGTGTTGCAGGACTTGCTGCGGGCCCATGACCGTCGCATCACGATTGATGAGATTCAGCGCAAGGTGGCAGAGCACTATAACATTCGCTTGCAGGATATGCATTCCGCTCGCCGGGCGCGCAATGTCGCCCGTCCACGTCAGGTGGCAATGTATCTGGCCAAGCAACTGACTGCACGCTCCTTGCCGGAGATCGGCCGTAAATTTGGTGGTCGCGACCACACCACCGTGATGCATGCCGTGCGCAAGGTTGAGGAACTGATGGTCGAGGACGCGCAGATCGCGCAGGATGTTGAAATCATTCGCCGGGCATTGACGGGTTGATAGAAAAAATTATGGAATTAAAAGAGGGCTCGGCAGGTAACTGCCGGGCCTTGTCTTTGCCTGTAGATCAGGTGGACAAATCCCGGAAAACCGCAAGATTCAGCTTTTTCAGAAGCAGGCCCATGCTATAAATACTCTATTCAGAAACCAATTTTTAGCCGGATTTTACGGGGGATTTACCCATGAAGCTGACCATCGAACGTGCGGCCCTGATGCGCTCACTCAACCATGTGCAGAGCGTTGTCGAGCGGCGTAACACTATTCCTATTCTTTCGAATGTCCTGTTCAAGGCCGATGGTGACAGCCTCTCCATGACCACCACTGATATGGATCTGGAGATTAACGAATCGGTGGCGGCCAAGGTGGATCGCCCCGGCGCGACGACAGCCCCCGCTCATACACTCCATGATATCGTGCGTAAACTGCCCGACGGGGCCGAAGTTACCCTTGAAGTCGATTCCTCGGGTAACTCGATGACGGTCAAGGCCGGGCGTTCGATGTTCAAGCTCTCTTGCTTGCCCACCAGCGATTTCCCCGAAATCGGCAATGCGCAACTGCCCTCCAGCTTTACTATTCCGGCGGCGGAGTTGCGTAATCTGATTGATCGCACCAAATTCGCAATGAGCACCGAAGAAACCCGCTACTATCTTAATGGCATCTACATTCACGCGGTGGATGATGCTAACGGTACCAAAGTGTTGCGCGCTGTCGCAACCGATGGTCACCGTCTGGCGCGTTTTGAAATGCCGCTGCCGGATGGTTCTGAGGGAATGCCGGGGGTAATTGTCCCGCGCAAGACCATTAATGAACTGCGCAAGTTGCTCGATGAGGCCGCCGATACGATCAAGGTGAGTTTGTCGGAAAGCAAAATTCGGTTCTCGTTCGACCATATTGAACTGACCTCAAAACTGATTGATGGCACTTTCCCGAATTATGAACAGGTGATCCCGACCAAGAACGATAAAGTCGTGGAGGTTAACGCCAAAGTGTTCAGCAATGCGATTGACCGGGTTTCTACCATTTCTGATGGCAAGTCGCGGGCTGTTAAAATTGCGCTTAATAACAAAACCATGACGATTTCGGCCAACTCCCCGGAAGCGGGTAGTGCAACTGAAGATCTGGAAGTCAA